>JALOLV010000139.1 GCA_025455785.1 Spirosomataceae bacterium
TTGAGTTCTTCTTCGTTGGTGTGGAGTTGCCAAAAATCTTGGCTCACGGCGGCTTGCCAAAGCTGATACGAGGCCCGAAGGCTCTCGCCCTGACCCACCAATGGCATACGCTCAAAATCCCATGAGGTTTCTCGACTATCCCAGTCTTTTTTGGATAATTTTAAGTTTGAATCAACAACTTTATCAACTATATTCTCTTGCGAAAAAATAATAGGAATAGATTGAATATCTCCAATATTATTGTTTATAGTAGGATTAAAAATTTGAATAAGTAAATCCGAAATTTTAGTATTTAAGATACCTAAAAAAAAGTTTAAGTGAAGGTCATTTTTTGGAAATAAACTTGGAGCAGCTAAATTAAAAATAGAGTTATCATCCAATAATCTAAAACTCTTTTTTCCTGTGGCATCAATTAAATTCCAACAAAAACCTTGTCTAAACCATAAGTACTCTGGAATTATTCTGGCAACTTTATCTTCTCTATAATGGGTTCTTGCCTCCAATGACCAATCAATTAAAGTATCAATATTTCCATACCATTTCCTAAAACCACCACCTTTTGGATGAAGTACCCACTTTTGTAGTTTACCTACCTTTTTATAATCTACTTCCCAAATATTTTTTAGATATTTAGCATTATCCCCAGTTTTTGTTTGCCCTTCAGTTTCTGTGAAATCTTTTATTTTCTCATTTTCAAACAAACTAATAATCCTCTCACTCACCCAATAAGCAATAGGGCTACCGGGTATTTTGGTAAAATTGGTTTGGGAGATGTTGGGGTAAATATGCGTTTTGTTGAAGAAATTGGCTTCTTTTTCGGTATTATTTCTAAAATCAACCAATCGGTGGTAGGTGCCATGGCTTTGTAAATTGGCATTGCACAATACAAATGCCGTAGATTGCACTACCTCTCCACTTAGTTCTTCAAAAGTTCGTGGGCCCAAATGTAGCATATTCAAAATGCTATATTCTTTAATGATACGCTCACGAATGGCTTCAAAAGAAGAAAGGAACATCCAAGAGTGTTGGTTTATCATACCCATCAGTCCTTGTTTTTGGCAAAGCTCTAAGCCAACTTCCATAAATGCAGCAAACAAATCGGCTTTTGTAAGCGGATAATGCTCATTTACATAGTTTTTGAGGGTATCGTTCATGCTTTTTTGCCCCATATACGGTGGGTTTGCCACTACTGCCGTGTAGCGTTGGCAAAGCAAACGTAGCAAATCGAGCATGGGGCGTAGGGTATTCCAGATACTCTGCTCTTCGATAGTCAGTTGGGCTTGGGCTTCTTGTTTTTCCCAGTTTTTATATTGGTTTTCAAGATGCTCAATTATCTCATGGTTGAGCGATATTTTCAGAGCCGAGCCAATGTTTTTGCCTTGCTGGAGTAGCTCAATGGCATAATAAAACGTGCTGTAATCAATGGGCGTGAGGTCATGGCCTCGCCCCCAAAATAGCTCAAGCTGATATGAGTAGTCGGTGCTTAGGCTGCCTTCGTGGTGTTCTTGCAGCGGCTCAAGGCTGGTATCGTTGAGCCTATGCCCCACACCAAACGTACGGCTGTGTTTTTGTTCTTCTTCGGCTTTGGTTTTAGGGTTTATTTTGGTGGTTGTCCACTCAATATGCACTGCTTCTGCCAATTTCATGCCTTGCAGCTTGTTCCAGTCAGTAAATGCTTTGTCGTAGGTGCGGGTCGAGAAAAGCGTTTTTGATTGGTCTTCTACAAAGCAATAAATCTGCGGCATAATGCCTTTTTGTAGAATATCGGCATCGAACTGGGCTGCTTTGAGTAAAACCGCAAACCGAGCCAATTGCATAGCACGCTCGTCGATGTCGAGTCCGAAAAGGTTTTTGCGTAAAATATGCTCAACGGCTTGTCGGGAGGTGTAGCCTTCTTCACGGTACATTTTGAAGAGTAGCTCAAAACCCGTTACGAGGATATGCCCACTACCGCAGGCGGGGTCAATGAGGGTCAGTTTCTCCACCGAATCAATCAGTTTTTCGGTAGCAACCGCTTCGGAGTTTTCTACCAAATACTTCATTTGGCTACGCAGCGAAGAGTTTTTATCGTAATCGAGATAAATCTTGCCTACGGTGTTTTCGACCATGTACTGCACAATCCATTTGGGCGTAAAGATTTGGGTTGCGGCTGGAATATCTTCGGCACGGGCTTTTTTGTTTTGCTTAAAACCCGCAAAAACTTCATCTTTTTTATCGGCAATATAAAACTGATACAACCACCCGATGAGTTCGACTTCTCTGAAATCTTCGGGAGCAATGCCATCGCCATTGATTAAATCGAGCAGCCCGTTGGTTTGGAGCAGATTTTGGGGTAGCAGTATTTCGGTATAATCATCTAAATGCCCGAATACATCGTGCAAAACCCTGTTCTGATTACAAAGAGCCATCATGAGCAAGCCAAAGGCTTGTTCGTCTTGGTCTTCTTTCAGAAAATCTTGCAACAAAGCCACTTCGTGCGAAGCACGCAGGGCGTGTTGCCCTCGTTTGGCGTTTTGCAGGATAGTTGGTATTCGTTGCCCATCAATGTATGCCAAAGAAGGCTGAATGTAACCGTTCATTTCCAGAATCTTAATGGCCATCAGTCTATTAAACCAAGTGTAGGCGGCTTCTTCGACCACATCTTGAATATCCTGACGGTTTTTGATTCTTTTTTTGAGTTTATTCCATTTGGCAGGTACGCTCGTATCTGTAAAAACGGTGGCTCTGAAAACATAGCCACCCGCAATGGTTTCAAGGCTTTGGTCGTTAGAGCCATCGGCCGAAAAACCCCAATATTTTAGCCGTTGTGCCACGCCATCGAGGAGCATGAGGCGAGCCTTTTTGGCGAATGATTTAATGGTATTCGTATTCATTTCGGGTTAATTCAAGAATATTTTTTTGTTTTTTGCCAATTTTGCCAACAGTCGTTGTTTGAGCGTAGCCAAATAAGTATCGAGTTGCTCGGGGGTTTCGATGAGCGTAGGCTTCATTTCGGATGCCACCGAAACGTCAACGCTTTTGATGTATTCGTTGCCCGATTGTTTAGCCAATTGTTTAGCCTTGAACTCCTCTAATATTTTGAGGTTTTCGGCTCTGAAATCATTGGCACGAAGAGCCTGCAATTCGAGTTGAGCAATTTGGCTCTCTTTACTGATTTTCTGGAGAAAGTTGGCCGCATCGGGCGTTAGGTTGGGTTCTGAAATGCTCAGTTCTTTGCGGCGAGCTTCGATAGCTTCAAAAACAGCCTCATAAGTGCCAATAACATCGGCTTTTAAATCATTCACACGTTTTTGGAGAGCCTCGTGTAGCTCACGATAGGCTTTTCGAATCTGTGGGAACCTATCCCACGGCTCATGGTCATGGGCAAAATAGTTTTGGAGTAAATCGGCTTTGGGCAGAAGTGTTTCGTCTAATGCCACAAAATTATTTTTGTTTTGGCGGAAGTACTCAGCAATTTGTTGATAGGTTTCAAAGTTATTGATAACAAACTCATCGACCATCATGAAAGTATCACGAGCCGAGCGAAGCTGTTTTTTTTGTGCCATCACAAACGCTACCACCGACTCTGGATTGCGAGATTGTTGAATCTCGCTGAGTAGTTGATGGTAAGTTTTGAGTGCCACACCAAACGGATAACCTTCGTAGTCTGTTTTGTAATTGTTTACTTTTCGAGCCATTGGTTCAAGATTTTTCTTGAACGACTCAACAGCCGTTTTGAAGTCAGCACCCGCCGAAATCAGATTTTCGTTAAAAATCTCATGATTAACGGCATGAATAAAAGCATTGGTTTCTTCGGGTGAGTGTGTTTTTTCGGTATGAACCGTCAGGGCATCACGTTCACGAGAATTAAGGGCTTTATCGGCATAAGTTACTAAATCTACCTCTTCGTTTCGCCACTCAAATCGTCTGATTCCTTTTTTTGCAATTTTTAGCAAAATATCGAGCGTAGCAATGTCTTTCCAGCCATACGGTGGTTTTTCAAACTGCTTTACAACATCGCCCACAATAGGGCCATCGCCCATGATATTGAGTTTATTGTTGAGTTCTTCTTCGGCAAGTTCAAGCCCCACTGTTGATGTTTGCGTTCCTGTTTTGGCATTGGCAATTAGCTCGGCATTGGTAGTTGCGTATCCTGCACTTAGCTTGTGTTTTCTGTACAACTCCTCGGTGTGTTTTTTTATCATATCATCGAGCCGTGCCGATGCCGAAAGCCCATTGAGGTCATTTGCCCCAACAATTCGGTTATTAGATATGATGGCAGTTTGTAGAAAACTCTTTTCAAATCGTAGGTAAATTTCGTTGAGCAAAACCAAGTTAGTTTCTCTGAAACCCGCAATGGTTTCGTTGCGAGTACCCGTAGCATTGGCTTTGTTATTTTTGATAAATACCTGCGTACGCACGTAGTCTTGAAACTTAGTGAGCAGTTCTTTATCATTTTTGAGCCAATCGCCGATGCAGATGATGAGGTCGTTGGCTGGTACGTTATGAGCTAAACGGTCTAACTCGGTACTATCAAAAACTACGAATTTGATATTGAAGTCGCCCTTAGCCCCATATTCTTTGTCATCTACTGCATAGGTAGGTCTGAAAGCCCTATTAAAACCAGCCAAACTCAGGGTAGGGCTTGGTTTGAGACGTTTCTGGATGATGTCGTCGTAGAAATACGAAAGTTTATCATCAACTGTGGTTGGGGTAGTTTTGATAAGATGAGCTACCTCGATTTCGTCTTCTTTCAAGAATCTGTATTTTCCCTCTGATTCTTGGATAATGTTTTTCAATACCAATGCCGAAAGTACCTGCTGTACTTTATGTTGCATATCGAGTTTGGTGCTATCGGCAGATTCCATGAGGAGCAAAGCCAGATTCTCGATATTGGCAGGGAAATTTACTTTTTGGCTATCGCCCAAATTCGAAATCATGAAAAGAGCTTTTACTACTCTTTGTGCAAAAGTATCGGTTTTAATTTGGTCTATTTGGTAAGCTCTATCTAATATTCCTCGGGCATGGTGCGTGAGATTTTTTTCTAACTCTTGATTAAAAAATAAATCAAAAGGCACAAAATAACCTACCGATTGTTCTTTGCAAAGTCGGGCAGTGTAGTGCGTAATTCCGAGAATGGCTCTCTCTGTATTTTTAACGCCTTCGCCCACGTAGCCTACATTGCTAAATGACTCGAAGACATCGGAGATGAGCCTAAACTGATAAGGCACAAACGGATAGGTAAGTATGAAGTCGTCTTTGCCCGCATAGTTTTTATAAAGGTCGTGGTCAAACACAAACTGATTATCTACTGCACCTTTGTTTGTTTTGTAGTATTGGTTCAGAATTTCAATTCCCTCCGATTTCTTATCCAAGATTCTTTTTTTAGTTATAAATGCGGCATCTTGGCTTTCGAGCGAAATCATGGTTTCAAATCTACCTAAGATTTTGCCGAAGTCTTCGGTTTTGCTATCGGTATTGCTTATGAGGCGAGAGAGGTCTTGCTGGGCAGTACAGACAACCCAGACTCGCTGCCCAATTTTTGAGCCTATTTCTTCAATAATCGTCTGTAAATTGAGAAGAGTTGAAGTATTTGAGCCAATGTATTGAGATACCTCATCCATTAAGAAAATAAGGCGATAGTCGCTACTTTGGGTCTGTAAATACTCCGACAGCTCATTGGTCAAGAAGTCAATGTTATAGTCTTGATTTTTATCTTGAATACTGATTTTTAATGATTCGGTGTCAATATCATTGTCGAATTCTTTGGCAATTTCAAGGACTTTTGAAAGATACATACGCACAAAACGCACCTGATTACCTTGCCATTTTTCGTTAAATTCTGTAAAAATTCGTTCTTTGAAACGCTCAAAAACACCTGCTTTGTCGAGTGGTTTTTCGAGATACAGAGCCAATGCGACATTTGAACTATTGTAGCCTCTAAAATCATTTAACTGATTGAGTAAAACCCGAGTGATGCGTTCTTTTTCGGAAGTTCGGGTATCGGCTACGGCATCAATATTAAAAATGATGTTATCGATGGTCAATTTTTCGAGGCTTCGCTCAATTTGTGTAACCAACTGGAGGTTAGGTTCTTCGAGTGGGTCTAATTGCTTGACTGATTCCTTGAAATTGCCAAACGCTTTGGCGTGATACCTGCGGCTTAGGCAATAGAACAAATATTTGATAAAGTGCGATTTACCGCTTCCGTAGTAGCCACTAATCCAAACCCCTGTTTTTCCTTCTTTTTTTTGGGTGATGGCGTGAAGAAACTTATAGATATTCTTTGTAACCCCAGTTGTGAAGACATACTCATCAATTTCTTGATTGATGTAGTAATCTTCCATTTCGCTTACAACAACGGCTGGATTTATGCGTCGGTCAATTTCTTTGTCGTAAAGATGCTCGATTTTCATTTGATTGTGCGTTTATTCTACTCCTAATATTTTATTGAGATGATTGGCTCTATACATATTATCATCGTTTAGAATACCAAAAAGGCTATAATTGGTGTTTTCGTATTTCCCCGGGTAAAAAAGAATAAGTTTGAATTCTTTGATGATTTTTTCGGTATTTTTCAATAATTCAGATGCCCTTATGTATGGAAAAACAGTCCCGAAACCATACATCAGCAAGAAAACACGTTTGTCGTTGGTTGTATCTTTGAAATGGTCTCTTACTTTTTTTTCGAGGTGTTCCCAGAAAAAATCTAACTCTTCTCTTATGGCAATGTATGCTTCTTCGGGGTCTTCTTTTTCCAGTTTAAGAATATCGTCGAAAATTGAATTCTGCGAAAATGAGTTTTGTTTTAAAAAGGCAATCAATTCGTGATAGATATTGATACTAAGGCAATCTAAAAATAGGTTAGGTCTGTTTAATTTTTCGATTAAGAGTTCAATCTGAGCTCTTAATTCCAGTTCGTTTTCGGCAGGATAAGTGTAAATATATGCAGGGAAAAATAGATTTCCAGTACTTGGGTCTTGGAAACCTTTATCGGCCATTAAATCGAAAAGTTTATCAATGTTTATCATCAGTCGGTTAGCTCATTTCTCTCTTGCTTACTCAAAAATAGTAATTCCAAAAACCATATATCACCCTGATGAGCAATGGTTTTAAGAATTTGACCATTGAATTCAACTTTATGTAGTTTATATTCATGCACAATGCCAATTTGGTTGAGCATCTTTAAAACCACATGTGAGAGTTTTTTGATTGTATATGGGGTTAGGTTTTCTAACTCGGTATAATTGCCCATAATTCGGTAAATATAGTTTTGGAAATCGTTAGACGACAATTCAAAATCTAAATTATACCATTTATTAAGGACAATTTCGAGCATGAAATCTACTATAAGTGCGTAAGTTTTGCACGCAGCATAAAAAAGAATCAGTTGTTTATCTTGTAATGTTCCTGTTTTATAAAATTCGATAAAAATTGGGTTTTGAGTATTTCTTAGTCGTTTTACCACCTCAATACCTAATCTTTTTTTAGAGGACTCTGAATTGACAGGGATTACCGTGTAATTTAAGGATAGATTACCGTGCATGAATTCTTCGGCATCGTCAATCTGATACACCAACGCATCAGCTTCTTTCAGTAATAAAGCCCCACTGCTGAAACCCGTAGCGTATTTTGTTGTACTAAGCATGAAGACTTTCGGTTTTTAGTAAGTAATTGCGTTTATCGAATTATTATGATGAAATTGGCGTAAAGGTAATAAATTAATGGGTAACGTAAATAAAAAAGGCATGAGGAATGCCCATGCCTTTGGTTGGATGTATTGATTGAGGATTATCTTTCGAAGTTATAAATACTTTTAACCTCGGTTGCATTTAAGGCTCGATTGTAGATGCGGATGTCATCTATTTTTCCTTTAAAATAACTATTCCATGCTTC
>JALOLV010000140.1 GCA_025455785.1 Spirosomataceae bacterium
CAAAAGATTGTAAGGTAAAATCGGTGCGTGGCTCCAGCCGACTTCGGGAAGTGAATAATAGGGTGTTTCGAGGATTAATTGTTTAGGCGAATTGGTCGAAGCCAACCTGACCGCTACACCCGTCCCGAGCGACCGACCGTACAGAATTATCTTATTTTCGGGATATTTAGTCTTCAAGGAGTCGTATATGTATTGGGCATCCGAAATCAAATTTGCTTCGGTCAATCGGCCATTGCTTTTGCCAAACTCTCTAAAATCATACATCAAAACTTCGTACCCACGATTGGTAAATTCGTGGGCATGTTTGCCCCATCGGCTCAGGTTATGGGCGTTTCCGTGAATATAAAAACCTTCTTGATGTGGAATATCAAATTTGTACTGAAAATCTTTAGCCAATTTACGAGGATGTAGAAATATCTGCCTTTGGAAAATCCACGCAACAAGGGCAAAAACTAAATATGCAGCAGCCAGTATTAGAAAGTATTTTATGATTTTATTCAAGTTTTTAGGAGTGGTTGTTAGCTTATTAACGACTTAAAAAGTCGTTGTACAAAATCAATCAATTCGGATGTGTTTATCAAAAATCAAATCAAATCTATCGAGCAGGATGTCTTCGAGGTGCTTGTGGTATTCCTGAAACGACGGCAAATTATTATGCCCACCACCGTAAATTGGTATCAATCGGGCTTTTCGAGGTGCCAGCTTGCGTAATTTGACACTCGACCGAAACGGAATCAGCAAATCTTTTGTACCATGAATAATGTAAATCGGGCATTTGACATACTTGATGTATTCGTCTGTACGAATCGAAAAACGTAGTAAAATCGAAAGTGGTAGAAAAGGCAAAAAACGATTGGTCAGTTGCGAAAAACTGTAATAAGGAGCATCCAAAATGAGCATTTTAGGATGATTTTTTGATGCCAATTTACAAGCAAACCCCGACCCCAGCGAACGTCCGTAAACTACGATATTCTTTTCGTCATAACCACGTTTGAGCATTTCGTTATACACAACCTGTGCGTCTTTGTACATTATTTCTTCGTCTCGTTTGCCGATACTTTTGCCAAAACCACGGTAATCAATCATCAAAACATCGTAATCATGAGCGATGAAATCTTTGGCGTATTTTGACCAGCCTTTTATGCTTCGGGTATTGCCATGAAAATAAATGACCAATCCACGGGTAGATTCGCCCAAATCATAAAAAATCAAGCCGTTGATTCTGGCTCCGTCTTCCATGTCGAAGAATAATTCCTCAAAATGGTCATCGTACTTAAACTCAAAATCTTGTGAGAGTTTTTCGGGCTTAAAAATAAAGTACTCTTGCACTTTATATGCAATGATACAGATAACGACATAAATGACGATTGCCAAAATGATAATCTCTGTCGTCGTCATAGAGAAGAGTAGGGTTTAGGTTGTACAGACCAAATTTAATCAAAATTTGAGAAAAACAAACAAAAAATGGCATTCTGGTTAGAGAATGCCATCTGTATCATGGTTTTGTTGTATTGGTATTACAACATTTTTTTCTTCAATAAATACTCAGCAATCTGTACGGCATTTGTAGCAGCACCTTTGCGGAGGTTATCGGCTACAATCCACATATTAACCGTTTTGGGTTGAGTCTCATCACGACGGATACGCCCCACAAAGATTTCGTCTTTTCCGTGAGCGTTTAGTGGCATCGGGTAAACAAAGTTTTTAGGGTCGTCTTGCACGATTACGCCTTTGGTCTTTGCCAAAATCTCACGTACTTTTTCTACCTCAAATTCACGTTTGAACTGAATGTTTACCGACTCTGAGTGTCCGCCGATGGTTGGTACACGCACGGTTGTTGCCGTAACCAAAACACTATCATCACCCATGATTTTCTTAGTTTCGTTTACCATTTTCATTTCTTCTTTGGTATAGCCGTTATCTAAAAAAACATCAATGTGCGGTAGGATATTCAAATCTATTTTATGTGGGTAAACCATCGCCACGTCGGCATCGCCAGCACGCTCACCAAACATTTGGTCAACTGCCGCTTTGCCCGTACCCGTAACCGACTGGTACGTAGAAACAACCACACGTTTTACTTTGTATTTTTTGTGCAATGCGTTCAAAACAACGACCATCTGGATAGTCGAGCAGTTTGGATTCGCAATGATTTTATCTTCGGGCGTGAGTGTATGAGCGTTTACTTCTGGAACAATCAATTTCTTGGTTGGGTCCATACGCCAAGCCGACGAGTTATCAATCACAGGGATTCCGGCTTCGGCAAATTTTGGAGCAATAGCCAGCGAAGTGCTACCACCAGCCGAGAAAATCGCCACGTTTGGCTTCATCTTGATGGCATCCTCAAAACCAACTACCGTGTATTCCTTCTTCTTAAACGTTACTTTTTTACCAACAGATTTCTCTGAGGCAACAGGAATAATTTCTGTAACTGGGAAACGACGTTCCGCCAATACTTTCAAGATTTCGCTACCAACCAAACCAGTAGCACCAACGACTGCAACTTTCATGATTAAAAGCCCCCGACCCCAGAGGGGAGTTTTTTAGTTTTAAAATTAAAGAAAGCCCCCTTCTGGGGGTTGGGGGCTTGCAAATATAAGGCAAATTTTGTTTGGATATTCTTGGAATTGTCCAAATTTTATTAAAATTGCCAAACCCGATTGGGCGTAATGCAGAAATCCATCTTAATATCAAATTCGTTGAGGTCGGTGATTTCGTCGATTGGTTCAAAAACCGAAAGCCCAACCTTGACCACATCGGGGCGGCATTCGGCCAAAAAACGGTCATAAAAACCTTTGCCGTAGCCTACTCGGTAGCCGTTTTTATCGAATGCCAAAAGCGGAATCAAAACCATATCAATCTCCTCGCTTTTAATCAATAATTGCTCGTTATGAACAGGTTCCGAAATCCCCCATTGATTTATCTCGAATTGGGTGCGAATCGTAAATCGGTAGTTGGTCAATGTACCGTTTCGATGAGATTTTGGAATAATGATATGGGTCGAAAAATCAGTCTGCAAAGTACTGATAATGAGCCAAGTGTCAATCTCGTTTTGCTCTTTTATTGGCAAAAAAACGTGGATATTTGAGTAGCTATGAATAGGCAGCGACTGAAATAGCCAATCATGGATTCGCTGACTTGCCGAACGGATTTGGGATGCTGTAAGATTTCGGCGGTCGGCTTTGTATTTTTTTCGGATTTTATCTTTGGGCATTTTCATACCCAAAGATAAAGGGTTTTGGATAATTTTTTGAAATTACATAAAATAGCTTGCTCGATTTTGAACTAATGTAGGCATTGAGATAACATCAAATTGCCAACGAATTTTATAACTAATTAATCCTATTCTTTTCATCTTCGAGACTCGTCTGGCGTTGTCTGGCCGATTTTACCTGTTTGTTGCCAAAATTGTAACTAAGATTTACTCGAACCATTCGGCTTTCCCAGCCACCCGACCCAATGATTTTTAGACCCCCAAATTGGGTACTGCCACGCCACGGAGAAGTAAAGAACACGTCGCTCATGGCTAATCTGAATGAGATTTTCTCCTTAAAAATCCTTTTTTGTAGAGCTAAATCTAAAGAACCTTGACTCCGAGTTATGTATGTTCCGCCCCATATACCCGGCGAGCTATACCATCCCGAAACCTCCAAATTCCATTTTTGGGGTAGGCTAAAAGTATTTTGGCCATAAAAACTCAAAACATTAGCCCTAACATCCATAAATTTAATGTCATCTGACCTGAAATCTGTATGAAAAGCATTTAGGCTCAAATAGACGTTCCACCACTTGGCAGCCCGAAAAGGATACGAAACCCCAAGATTAATAACCTGCTGATTGGCTATGTTGCGTTCCATCAAAAAGTTACGGTTAAAATCTGTGGTATCGGTTATTTGAGCAAAAAAATCACGTACGTAGCTGTAGCTGAGAGAGGTCGTGAGCGTATATTTGTAAGTATGCGAAAGTTTGAGATTATCAACGTATTGTGGTTGCAAGAAGGCATTACCTTTTTGGTAGGTTAGCTCATCAAGTTGCCACTCAAAAGGGTTGAGCGATTGATACGTTGGGCGTTCGATTCGGCGGCTGTAAGTTAGCCCCCAAGAGTTATCTTTATTGGCTTTGTAGGTGATACCCCCGCTCGGAAACAAGTTGGTGTAGTTTCTTTTTACCCTCGAATCGGCATTGTTTTGCTGGCTCGTTAGATTTCCGTCCGAGATAGTTTGTTCGGCTCTAAGTCCAAATTGTAAATCAATCTTCTTGATACTTCTATTGTAAGTAACATAAGCAGCGTTGATGCGTTCGGTATAAATAAAGTTATTTGACCGATTTGGGTTGAGTCTGTCTTCGCCATCAATGACATCAAAGAAATCGAATGTATTATCGGTTGTTACGACCGAGAATTTTGCCCCTAAGCCGATTTTACCTCTGAATAAGTTTTGTTCATAATCGGCTTTTGTCGAGAAAATACTAATATTTGTCGGGGTCTTCATTCTGAATATTCTCGAAAAAATCTCTTCGGTTTCGTTGCCATTCTTATAAACATTGGGCTGATAACTTTGGCGACGATTGCCGTATATTCCCAAATCTACATCAATATTCAGAACACGCCCAAGCGTATCGGCAAATCGGTAGTTGGTATTCAGGTAAAGATTATTGCTGTTTGAATTACTCGAATTATTAGCAATCAATACCTGTGCGGGGTTTATGAGGTTTTCGGTAAAAATCGGGGTGCGGCTCAATGTAGTATTGTCATTGACATTGAGGTTAGCGTTGAGAATGACCCCCAATGTACTTTTTTTAGAAGCAAAATAATCAAGCCCCAGTTTGATATTATTGCTCCGATTATCGCTGATAATTTCGGATTTTTGGTCAAATATGGTATTTACCTGCTCGCGATAAAAATTTAAGAAAGACCAGTTTTTACCTACTCGGCTGCTGTACGTTCCGAAAAGGTTTGATTTTCGGGTACGGTGATTGAACGAAACCGAAGCATTGGTCTTGCCATAATATCCATATCCGTATCCAATAGCCACCGAGCCATTGGTACCAAAACGTTTATCTTTTTTTAGTCTGATATTGATGATACCGGCGTTTCCGGCTGCATCGTAGCGTGCCGATGGCTGTGTGATTATCTCGATGGCCTCTATATCAGATGCCTGCAATGATTTCAAATACTGAGTGAGGTCTTGCCCTTGCAAGACAGACGGTTTGCCATCAATAAAAATCCTGACACCGGTTTTGCCTTCGAGTATGACATTCTCGTTATTGTCGAGTGTTACCCCCGGCGATTTACGGAGCAATTCCAGACCCGTAGTACCTGTAGCACTAAGCGAGCTTTGGACATTAAAAACCGTCTTGTCAGAAAAAACCTCAACTAAGGGTTTTTGGGCTTTTACTTTTACTTCGGCCAATTGGTTTTCGGTATTCAGAACAACCGAGCCAAAATCAATTTCTTTATCAATTATCTCAAAATTGACCGAGCGGTATTTCTGAAAACCGACGCTACTGACGACAAAGTAATACTTGTTGGGTTTGATACCACCGATTTTGAAATTGCCGTTTTCGGAACAAATTTCGGCTTTTACAAGGGTAGAGTCTTTGACCTTGAGAAGGGTAACGGTAGCAAACGGAACGCCCTCGTTTTGCTGGTTTTTAATCAACCCGCCGATTGAGAACGTTTGGGCCGAAGTGCCGATACTAACCGATAATAAAATGATGAGATTAACTAATAGCTTTTTCATAAATAATTTTCAGATTTTATGCTACAAAATTGAGCCGAGAATAAATATTAAAAAATGGATATTCGACAGACCGACAAATAACCCGATGAATTGTAAAAAATGCAGTTTAACGGTGTATTGTGCAATTCGTCGGATATAAATTGTAGATTTGGTAGTAATTGTGGAGTTTTACAAAAAACTGAGTATGAAAATCAATTGGCAAAAACATATTATTTGGGGAATAAAACTGGGCGAGCTGGCCGCTTTTTTAGCGGTTTATTTGTTTCTTTATCTTTTTTATTCACTTACATTGGCCATCAATGAGTCGGCCTATGTCAATCTGACATTTAAGCAATTATTCAAAAATTACCTCACCAGCCAAGCCATTGATTACACGCTAAAGTTTATCCTGACAATACCCCTTTGGTATTTATATTTTATAGCTTTAAAAAATTGGAGCCTTCCCAAAAAACTCTTTTTACATAACTTTACAGCGTTTTTATTTGTATTATGCTGGATAAAAAGCTATTATTTGATTCTTGAGTCGCTCGGGCGTGGGCATTTGCGTGGTACAAGCCAAATCTGGGATATTTATATTCCGGCACTGATTTACATTGTGCAGTTTGGATTTTTTCATGCTTATCAATACCACCTTGAGGTCAAACGCCAAAAAGCCCTCGAAGCCGAACTCCGCCAAGCCAATCTCGAAAGCGAGCTATCGGCTATCAAGGCACAGCTCAACCCTCATTTTCTTTACAATGTCTTTAATACCATCAGTGCAAGTGTGCCTCCTGAGATGGAGTCCACCCGCGAAATGATTGCTAAATTGGCCGACATGTTTCGATACCAGCTGAAGGCTTCAAAGGAAGATTTCGTAAATATTCGAGACGAACTGACGTTTACAGATAAATATTTGGCATTAGAAAAAGACCGATTCGGGAGTCGGTTACAAACCCAAATAGAAGTAGAAGACTCTCTACTCGAAGAGAGAATCCCACCGATGATACTACAACCTATCGTCGAAAACGCCATCAAACACGGAATTTCGCCCAAAATTGAAGGCGGGACTGTCAGTATCAATATCAAAAAGAAAGACGATTTCTTATGTTTTGAGATAATCGATACTGGTGCTGGGCTTGATGTCTCTAAAGAGAAAGGACACGGAATCGGGCTGACGAATACCCAACTTAGGTTAGAGAAGATGTTTGGCGAACCCCTAAATCTGAGTCCGAATATTCCGAGTGGATTAAAGGTTTGGTTTAAAATTCCGATTCAGGCATGATGCAGAAAGTAATAATAATAGACGATGAGGCTTCGGGCCGAACGCTCATCAAGCAATATTTGGCCGATTATCCAACACTGATTGTAGTAGGCGAGGCCAATAATGGGGTCGATGCCATCAAAGTCATCAACGAATTTAAGCCCGATATTGTATTTATGGATATTCAGATGCCGGGCCTGACGGGCTTCGATGTTCTCAAACACCTCGAAGAGATTCCGCAGATTATTTTCTCAACAGCCTACGACCAATACGCACTTCAAGCCTTTGAAGTACACGCCATTGACTATCTGCTGAAACCCTACACTTGCGAGCGTTTCAGGGCGGCTATCCAGAAGCTAAGAACTAACCAATCTCAAAATCTTACGCCGATTCAGCCATTAGCCGAGAGTATCATTAATCCTTTGCAATACCCCGAAAAGATACTGATTCAGCAAAACCAAAAGCTAATAACCATCAACGTAAAAGAGATTATTTGGATAGAGGCCGAGGGCGATTATTCGAAGGTTATCACCAATCGAGGCAGCTTTTTGAGTAATTATGGAATCAGTATCCTCGAAAATAAATTAAATGCCCAAAATTTTATAAGGGTACATCGGTCTTCGATAATTAATCTTGAATTTGTCAAAGAAATCCAGAAACAAATCAGTAGTTACGATGTCATCATGCAGAATGGCGATGTCGTGCGGGTTAGTCGTGGATACATGGATAATATTAAGAAACTGACGTATTGATGCTGTTAAATCTCCCCGTCAATCCGTATCACGGTTTTGTGAGGAAAATGTAGCATTACTCATTACCCAAATCATCCGTTTATTCAAACAAATAAAAAACCGCCCTCTGAAACAAAGGACGGTTAGTTGGTTTTTAATTGTTGATTCTAAGCCATAACACCATGTTTACACATGGTTTAAAAAATATACTTATTTTCTGCAATCATCGCATCTGCGATACGACGACGAGCGTTTTTAGTATTCATTGGTTCGATTTTGGTAAAGCGTTTCAAGCCCATTAACATCACGCGGAGTTCGTCGCCTTCGGCAAACGCCAT
>JALOLV010000141.1 GCA_025455785.1 Spirosomataceae bacterium
AATCCTGAAATTTTCTCGAAAGTTGGAGTTTTTAGTGGTTCGTTTTGGTGGAGAAGAAAAGCCTACGAAGATGGGTACGATGACCATAACGACCGAATCATGCACGTTTTAGTTAGAGAAAAAATGAAAAATGAAGGTCAAAAGTTTTGGTTTGAGTGTGGAACTAATGACGAAAAAGATGACCGAAACGGTAATGGTATAATTGACTCCATTGATGATACGCTTGATTTGATAAAAGAATTAGAAGCTAAAGGGTACAAACGAGAAATTGATGTAGTTTATCACGAAGTTAAAGATGGCGAACACAATCAGAAAACATGGAGCGAAGCTATGCCTGTTTTCTTGACATGGTTATTTAATTAAGTTTTTTGGGGTAAAAAACTATTTTTCATCAAAAAAGAGCATTTTAAAGGGTTAAATTTTGAAATTAGACTTTTTTTTTCAAAATTTACATACCCCAATGAATTTATACTATTTACGATAACCCCCTAAAAAATGAAAAAAACTATTTTTTTTTCACTGCTGATGATTTCTTCAATTGCAATGGTCAATTCTGATTTCTATTCTCAACAATTAACTTTTCCACGTGTAAAAAAAGCCCAAATAAATAAAGGTAGGGCGATTGAAACACTTTTATCATCGAACGGAATTGATTCAAAAAATTTTGAGATTTTTTTGAGAGCATTTAAGAAAGAACAAAAATTGGAATTATTCGCCAAAAATAAATCCGATAATTCGTTCAAATTGCTCAAAACCTATGATTTTTGTGCAACAACCGGCGTATTAGGTCCAAAAAGGCGGTCTGGAGACAGACAGATTCCAGAAGGATTTTATACAGTAAATTTCTTTAACCCTCAAAGCCAATATCACTTGTCTTTCAGAATCAATTATCCCAATGAATCCGATTTAGTATTTGCTGATAAACTTAATCCCGGCGATAATATTTTCATTCACGGAAGTTGTATTACAATTGGTTGTATTCCGATTGGGGATGACATGATTGAAGAGTTATACCTGTTTGCGGTAAGGGCAAAATCAAACGGACAAAATATTCCGGTTCATATTTTTCCAATGAGAATGAACAATATGAGTGAATTAAAAGGGGAAAATGCCGAATTTTGGTCTTGGCTCAAGCCCGGGTATGATGCCTTTGAAAACACTAAGGTTTTACCAAAGGTGCGTGTTGCATCTGATGGTAAGTACATTATCCAATAAGAAAATTATAAAGTTAAATCAAATTTTGAACTAATTTGTTACAAAGCCTTCACAAAAGTGAAGGCTTTTTTTGTAGATTTGTTAAAACTAAACGACAAACTATGAAAAAAATCTTGATTCTACTATTTGTTTCTTTTTCGGTTTTTTCACAAGTAAAATTCCAGATTTCTGTTTCTCCAAATCTCCATAAAAGCTTACTTGATGGGCGTTTGATGATATTACTTTCAAACGACCCCAAAACCGAACCCCGATTTCAGATAAAAGATGAGGTTGATACACAGCAGCTTTTTGGAACTGATGTTGAAAATTGGAAAAACGGACAAGTTTTGGAGGTAAATGCCACAAATTCTTTCGGGTATCCAATTAAGAATCTCAATGATTTTCCCGACGGTGATTATTTTTTACAAGTCGTTTTGCATAAATACGAGACATTCAATCGTAAAGTCGGTCCACCAGTTAAATTACCAATGGATAGGGGTGAGGGGCAAAATTGGCGAATTGCACCGGGAAATTTGATGACTAAGCCAATTAAAATTACTTTGAAAAAGAATACAATATTTAAAGTTACGCTTGATACTGAAATGCCGGCTATTACTGAACCAAAGGATACCAAGTATATTAAACACATAAAGATTCAGAGTAAACTTCTTACTGAGTTTTGGGGGCGTCCGATGTACCTTGGAGCTCATGTTCTATTACCTTATGGTTTTGATGAGCATCCCGAGGCTCGTTATCCACTCTGTGTAAATCATGGCCATTTTCCAGCTGATTTTGATGGATTCAGCGAAAATCCTCCACCAGCAAATATGGATACAACTGACTACATCGAAAGATTTGGGATTTATGGATATAAAAAATTAGTAGCTCAAGAAGCCTACAATTTTTACAAACAATGGACTTCGCCCAATTTTCCGAGATTTTTGGTAATTGAAATTCAACATGCAACTCCTTACTACGATGACTCGTATGCCGTTAATTCGGCAAATATGGGGCCTTATGGCGATGCAATTACTTATGAGCTAATACCAGAAATTGAAAAAAGATTTCGTGGAATCGGACAGGGATGGGCAAGGTTTATGTACGGAGGCTCAACTGGGGGTTGGGAGGCTTTAGCTGCCCAAGTTTTTTATCCAGATGAATTTAACGGATGCTTTGCCGCTTGCCCCGACCCCATTGCGTTTGATGCTTATACCTCAGTTAATATTTATAAAGACAAAAATGCTTACTACAATGAAGGTAGTTTTAAGAAAACCAAGAAACCCGGTAAGAGAAATTACCTTGGGCAAATTGCTTGTACGGTAGAAGATATGAATCACCGTGAACTGGCTATGGGTACAAAATCAAGAAGTGGAGACCAATTTGATATTTGGGAGGCAGTATATAGTCCAATGGGTGCAGATGGCTATCCTAAACCAATTTTTAATAAACTTACTGGCGAAATTGACCCAAAAGTTGCCGAATATTGGCGTGAAAACTATGATTTACTCCATATTTTGAAGCGGGATTGGTCTAAATTAGGTACCAAACTTCAAGGTAAAATCCATATTTACTGTGGCGATATGGATAATTTTTACCTAAATAACGCAGTTTATTTGATGGAAGACTTTTTGAAAAAGACAGAGAAACCGCATTATTATGGTGAAGTAGATTATGGCGACCGTGCCGAACACTGCTGGAACGGCGACCATAATAATCCGAATTATATTTCGAGGTTGAGATACAATACGATGTATATTCCAAAATGGTTGAAGCGTATCGAACTCTCTGCCCCTAAAGGTGCCGACCTGACGAGTTGGAGGTACTAAATCATCTAAACCGAAGGCAAAGTTCTATTCTTTGCCTTTGGTTAAAAACCCTCCCACCATCTTTTTGTTGGTTGATACTCGCCGATAACCATCTTTTCTCCAATCATTGGGGTTGTTATTGGCATTTTCTGAATTTCAGCCTCTTTTGTAACTCTTTCGATGGGTTCTTTCCAAGGGTGAAGTCCTAATGTAAATTTACTCCAATGCACCGGTAATAAGAGCTTTGTATTTAAGTCTTTTGCTGCTTGAACCACTTCTTCGGGTTTGAAATGGATGTACTTCCACATGTCGTTGTACTGACCACATTCGAGGATTGCCAAATCAAATTCTCCAAAACGTGCGTTTATTTCTTTAAAATGCGAATCATATCCTGAATCTCCACCAAGATAAATTTGGTATTTGGGCGTTTTTAATACAAAAGAAGACCAAAATGATTGGTTACGCTGGAATCCTCTACCCGAAAAATGCCTTGCTGGTGTTGCGGTAATTGATGTCGAATCGTCGATTTTTGTACCTTCCCACCAATCCAATTCAAAAATTTTATCAGAGCCATACCCCCAATATTCTAAATGCTCTCCTGTACCGAGCGATGTTATAACTTTTTTCACTTTTGGTTCTAACTTCTTAATGGTTTCATAGTCGAGGTGGTCGTAATGGTCATGCGTAATTATTAATAAATCCAATTCAGGGAAATCATCTACACTGTATTCATTTGCTCCGTCATAGTTTTTTCCAAAAAAGGAAACCGGAGAGGCAATACCGCTGAAAACAGGGTCAACTAAAATCTTTTTTCCGTCAATTTGCAATAAATACGATGAATGTCCAAACCAAATAACTACTGGTTTATCTGATTTGATATTTTTTAAATCAGTTCTTACAGAAGGAAGTTTTGCAGTTGGTTCTTTTTCGGGAACTGTTTTTAAGTATGTCTTTAGAATGTCGATGTAGGTTGTACCCTCGGCTAAGTCTGGTGTAAAATGTTGATTTTGAAATTTTCCGTCGCGATAATTGGGGGATTTTTGTATTCTTTCGAGTCTTTTTCCGGTAGGAGTTTTGCCAAATTGAGGTAATTGCATAAATAGGAGAGTGGCAACTGCCAATACCACTATTGTTACTAAAAGACAAATAAGCATTTTTTTCAGGATTCTGAACATGTAAATTCATTCGATGATACATCTAAAAAAAAAACGTATCAAGAGTTCCTTTGATGCTTTTTATAATTCAATTTGATGGTAGATGTGGTCGATTCTTAGTTTATTTTCATTGATATTGATGTATTCATCACTTGCATTGAAGAGACCCGAAAGCCAAAATTTAGGGTCGTTGGTTCGACTGTACTAATGAATATTTTTAGAGTCTTGTGAAACTAAAAAATAGTATTGCAAACTATCAATTTTTTGATAACATTCTAATTTTTCGCTTCGGTCAATATCTGAGGTACTTTCTGTTAAAACCTCAACAATCAAGTAAGGATTTAGTGTTGCCACCATTTTTCCTTTAAATTCTTTGCAATTTGACTTTCCTTTTACAACCGTAACATCTGGATAATAATATTTTTCACAATCTGGTACATATATCAAACGGTTACTTCCAAGTACTGTATAATCTTGGTCAATAAATGTTTGCCAAAGCATTGCAATAATATTTGCAACAATTGTTTCGTGGTTGTGCGATGCGTATCTCATTCTTCTTAAAAAGCCATTGATAAATTCATGACGGTATTTAGATTTATTTTCAAAAGCTAAATATTCGGTTTCAGAATACTTTTTTCGTTGAGATACCAATGTCATTTCAATTAAATTTTCTCGAATTTAATCTTTTGAATTTTCAAATACAAATTTATTGTACGTCTAATAAAAATGCCTCGCACAAGCGAGGCATTCCTGAAATACTAAAATAACAGTTCAAAATATTTTTATTTCTACCAATATATCGCCTCTAAGAGGCTTAAAACATTGTTTACACTAATCATTAGTTTACGTTAAAATAAAACATTAGGCAATTTGAAATTGTTGATAACCAGCTACTTGAATCGAATTTCCTTCGATTTGAACTTCGTTTCCGTGTATAAAGACGCTAATTGATTTTTCAGATAGATTCTTTATTTCGATTTCATCTTGTTTTACCACAACTTCAATCAAATTACCTCTAAAACCGATTCTGAAATTAAAGGATTTGCCATTGCTCGGGTAAAAACGGACTGAAATGAAGCTGATTGTCCTTTACACGCATTCCGCCAAAACCTTTAACGACTGACAACCATGTACCTGCCATTGATGTAATGTGAAGCCCATCTTCAGTATCATTGTTATAATCATCCAAATCCAATCGAGAAGTGCGAAGGTACATTTCATAAGCCTTCTCTTTTTTGCCAAGTCGAGCCGCATGAATTACGTGTACACATGGCGATAACGAAGACTCATGGACAGTCATTGGCTCGTAAAAATCGAAGTTTCTGCGTAGTTCAGTTTCGGTAAAGTCATCTTCAAAGAAATACATGCCCTGCAAGACATCGGCTTGTTTGATAAAGCATGAGCGAAGAATCCTATCCCAAGACCATTTTTGGTTTATTGGGCGATGTTGAGCAATATCGCTAACGCTTAATAGCTCTTTATCTAAAAATCCATCTTGTTGTAAGAAAACCTCACGCTCTGGGTCGTATGGGAAATACATATTTTCGATGATATGATTCCATTTTTCAGTTTCTTTTTCCCAATCGAAATTCAAATTAGAAAGAATTTCGTTTACTCGATTAGCATCTATCTTTGAACCTTCTTCGATTGATTGTAAGGTGTATTTTAAACACCAAACGGCAATATAGTTTGTGTACCAGTTGTTGTTTACGTTATTTTCGTACTCATTTGGGCCGGTTACACCTAACATTACGTATTTCTGCTTGTCGCTCGACCAATTAACTCTTTGAGCCCAAAAACGTGAAATCCCTATCAATACATCAAGCCCAAATTCTACCAAATATTTTTTATCACCAGTATAATTGATATAATCATAGATTCCGTAGGCAATAGCTCCGTTTCGGTGGATTTCTTCAAAAGTAATCTCCCATTCATTATGGCATTCTTCGCCATTCATGGTAACCATAGGGTACAATGCCGCTCCATCCGAAAAACCTAATTTTTGAGCATTTTCGATTGCTTTTTGTAAATGATTATGACGATAAACCAATAAGTTTCGACCAACTTTTTGCTCAGATGTCGAAAGATAAAAAGGAATACAATACGCCTCAGTATCCCAGTAAGTTACACCGCCGTATTTTTCACCAGTAAATCCTTTAGGACCGATATTGAAACGAGCATCCTCGCCAGTATAAGTTTGCAGTAGTTGGAAAATATTAAAACGGATTCCCTGTTGAGCTGCTACATCGCCAGCAACTTCAATATCGCAATGCTCCCATTTATCAGCCCATTTATCTGCATGTTCTTGTTGTAAGGTTTCAAAACCTTTTGCAGCTACCTTCTCGACATAATTCTTCGTTTCTGAAACCAATACTTCTGCCGAGTAATCTAAGGAGGAAAGATTTGCAACATATTTATAGATAGTTGTTTTTTCGTCTTGTTTTAAATCTAACGAAATTTCACAACCTACGTATTTTTCTTTTTTGATAGGTAATGTTTCAAATTCAATTGCTTTACCTTCGTGCCAAACATCAACTTTCATTGCCGAAACTAAGTCAAATCTTTCGGTTTTAAAGCGATTTTCTTTGGTTTTGATATGTAAAACGCCCTGTCCATAAGAAGTTTCTTTAGCAATCTCTTCCCAAAATGTCTCCTCATAGTTTGCATCACGGTTTTTGATGCTGCCATCCAAATATGGCGTTATTTTCACCTTTCCAGAGAAATTTTTTGGAATTAGACTATATTCAATAACCCCAGCGTGGTCGTCGGCAATACTACAAAAACGCTTAGACCTAATCTCAATTTCTTTTCCGTTAAGCAGTCTTACCGTAGAATAACGCTCCAAAACTCCGGTTTTCATATCGAGAAAACGGTAAAAGTTCAACACTTCGGATGTATTCAAATCAAGTTCTTCGCCGTCAATTTCGACATCAATTCCGACCCAATTTGTCGAATTGATTACTTTGGCAAAATAGTTTGGATAGCCGTTTTTCCACCAGCCAACTCGGGTTTTATCAGGAAACCAAACCCCTGCAATGTAGTTTCCTTGAAGGCTCTTTCCTGAAAATTTTTCTTCAAAATTTCCTCGCTGACCCATACGGCCATTGCCGAGGCTCAAGAGACTCTCGGTTATTTCATTAAATTCGGGATGGAAACCGTCTTCGACGATTTTCCATTCGTCATGCAAAATGTAATTTTTCATTAAAGTATATTTTCGTCGTTATTTCAAATTGTATTCAAAATCTCTTCAATTTTTACCCCTTCTAGATTGGGGTAAACAACATCAGCTTGAGTCAAAATCTCTGGTTTTCCGATACCAACTGCTTTCATACCTGCATTTTTAGCGGCTTGAATGCCCGCCACGGCATCTTCAAACACCAAACATTCGTTTGTCCTAAACCTTAATTCTTCTGCTCCTTTCAAAAATACCTCGGGGTCAGGTTTGCCTTTTGTGATTTTTGTACCGTCGATAATTATATCAAATTGGTCAATCAGCCCAACTCGCTCCAAAATCATTTTTGCGTTTTTGCTGACTGAACCCAATCCAATTTTAATGTCAGTTTGCTTAATTTGCTCAAAAAACTCCGGGATTCCCTCCAAAATGTCTTTCTCAGTCATTTGACTAACCAATTCGAGATACCATTCATTCTTTTTTGTTGCCAACTCTACTTTCTTTTCTTCTGATAACTCAACGCCACCGTGCATTAAAATAATTTCGAGCGATTCTGTTCGGCTAATTCCCTTGAGTTTTTCATTAAATTCTTCAGAAATATCAAAACCCAATTCATTGGCCATCCTTCTCCATGCTTGATAATGGAAAATTGCAGTCTCTACAATTACGCCATCCAAGTCAAACAAAAATCCTTTTATCATTTATTTTTTCTTTGGTTAATTACTTTACTTCTAAAACCCACGAAGTTTTAGCCGGGATTGTTATTTTTGAAATATCGTTAAGATTTGTGCCATTCAAAACATTTTGGGCAGATTTTGAACCTTTGAGAATTTCATTGAACCTTGCAGTTTCAACGATTTTTTCTTCTTTATTCGTATTGCTGATAATCATAACTCTTTGATTATTAGTATATCTAAAATAGACATAAATGCCCTCAAACGGAACAAATTGCAAGAATTTACCTTTTGTCAATGCCTCTGAATTTTTGCGATAATTGGCCAACTTGCTGACAAAATCAAAAGCTTCATTTTCTTTAGCGTTTCTACCTTGTTTGGTAAATTTATTTTCAGAATCTCCTTTAAATCCACCCGGAAAATCTTTTCGGACCTCGGCATCGGATGGATTTTTAAAGTTTTTCATCAAAATCTCTGTACCGTAATAAAAATGTGGAATTCCTCTCAAAGTAAGCAACCAAGTAATTCCCATTTTGTATTTATCGAAGTCTTCGCCAACAACCGAAAAATAGCGGTCTGTATCGTGGTTATCGAGAAAGGTTACATTTTTTGAGGCATCTTGGTACGCACCATCTTGTGCCAAAATCTGATACAATTTTTGCACTCCGCCATCCCAATCATAATTTTGATTTAGTCCATCTAAAATACCAGTCTGTACCATAAAGTCAAGTGTACCGGGAAGATTGCATTTGAATGGAAAATTGATGTTGTTTTTGGTGAAATATGCTTGGTTGAACACACTTCTAACCCACGACTCACCAAAAAGATGGATTTTAGGGAATTCATCCATCAATGCTTTGTTACAACGATTCATAAATGCTAAATCATTGTACATGTATGTATCGATTCTCCAAGCATCAATACCAAAATTTTCGGTTATCCAAACGGCATTCTGAATTAGATAGTTTGCCAAAAACGGATTTCTTTGATTTAAATCGGGTAGAAATTTTGTAAACCATCCATCCGAGCATATTTTTCGGTCATATGCCGAACCATTGGGGTCAACAATAGATTGCTCTTTGTATGAAGTGTTGGTGTAGGTATCCCATTGGTTAATCCAATCTTTAGAAGGTAAATCCTTGTAGAACCACGTTGTTAGCCCAATGTGATTATAAACGGCATCTTGAACTACCTTAATTCCCTTTGCGTGTGCATCATTGACAAATTTTTTGTAGCCCTCATTGCCACCAAAACGTTTGTCAATCTGATAAAAATCTGTAAAATGATACCCATGGTACGAACTTCTCCAAGTACCGCCTTCGTCGGTCAGTTCTGTATTATTTTCGATGACGGGGGTCATCCAGACAGCAGTAACTCCCAATTCTTTTAAATAATCCAGTCGGTCAGTTATACCCTTCAAATCTCCTCCATGACGCAGAAAGGGATTATTCTTGTCGGCTTGTTTGTCATTCAAGTCATCGAATTTATCATTCGATTCATCACCATTTGCAAAACGGTCGGGCATCAATAAATAAATAAAGTCTGACTGGTCAACCCCTTGCGGTTTTGCCGAACGATTTTTTAATTCGTATTTGATAGTATTTTTTGAATTTCCTTCAGCAAATACAAACTCCAACGAACCCGCTTTTGCTGATTTAGAAATTTCCAAATCAATAAATAGGTAATTCGGATTTTCTACTTTTTGTATTTTTTTAAGTTTCACACCACTATATGGCTTCAAAGTAAAATTTGATTTTGCAATCTTTATGCCGTAAACTAAGACTTGAAGATTAGGGTTTTTCATGCCAACGTACCAGTTTGTTGGGTCAATTCTGGTAATTTGTGGCTTTTGAGAATAGACCGTACAGACTATTCCAAATTGAACTAAAATAAGAATTAATAATTGTTTTGTTAATTTCATAAAGGTTAAAGTAAAGTATTCGATAGCAAAATAACACAAACAAAATATTTTTTCATACAAAAAACCTAATTAGATTTGGAACTTTAACTTTAACCTAAGATGAAAATAACCTTTAATTTGGCAATATTCTATTTGATTTTTGCTCAGATGAGCATTGCCCAGACTTCAAAAAAAATGACCAAAGAAAAAACTGACAAGATTGCTGTTTATCAGATTTTTACTCGCCTTTTTGGAAACACCAAGACGAAAAATAAGTTTAACGGAACTATTGAAGAGAATGGTTGTGGAAAATTTAATGACTTAACCAATAATGCTCTCTTCGAGCTTAAAAAATTTGGAGTTTCGCATGTATGGTACACAGGTGTTATCGAACACGCAACCATGACAGATTATACTGAGTTCAACATTAAGCAAGATAATCCGTTGGTTGTGAAAGGTATTGCTGGCTCACCGTATGCCATTAAAGATTATTACGATGTCAATCCCGATTTGGCGGTTGATGTTCGAAATAGAATGAAAGAATTTGAGGCATTGGTAGATAGAACTCATAGAAATGGACTTAAAGTAATCATAGATTGTGTTCCTAACCACGTAGCAAGGCAATATAATTCTGATTCAAAACCAAAAGGCATTAAAGATTTTGGTCAGGATGATGACAAATCGGGTGTTTTTAAGAACTCTAATAATTTTTATTACATTCCAAACCAAGATTTTTATGTTCCTGATGGGGTTAATACTCCGATAAAACCAAAATCAAATTACAGCGAAAATCCAGCAAAAGCAACTGGAAACGATGTTTTCTCGGCAAAACCAAGCATCAATGATTGGTTTGAGACTATAAAATTAAATTATGGTGTCGATTATCTGAATAACCGGAGAAAACATTTCGAGCCAATTCCAGATACTTGGCTTAAAATGAGAGATATTCTTACTTTTTGGGCCAAAAAAGGGGTTGATGGTTTTCGATGCGATATGGCCGAAATGGTGCCAGTTGAATTTTGGGGTTGGGTGATTCCCGAAATCAAAAAAGTGAATCCTTCGGTAATATTTATTGCGGAGATATATAATCCAAACGAATATAAAAATTATCTTTTTAATGGTAAGTTTGATTATCTATATGATAAAGTTGGATTATATGATGCCCTTCGCCGATTGATGGAAGGACACGGAAACGCCAATGATATTACCACTGTCTGGCAAAAAGAATCGGGTGATTTTGGCAATAGAATGTTGCGTTTTCTTGAAAATCATGATGAGCAACGTATCGCCTCAAAGTATTTCGCAAAAAATGCGTTTTATGCGATTCCAGCTATGACACTTTCTGCAACGCTGCATGGAGGACCAATCATGGTTTATTTTGGGCAAGAAGTAGGGGTGAACCCCACCCAAGCCGAGGGTTTTCAGGGTGAAGATGGGCGAACTACGATTTTTGATTATTGGGGTGTTCCTGAATTTCAGGCTTGGGTTAATGAAGGTAAATTTGATGGTGCAAAATTATCGGCTGAGCAGAAAAAGTTGCGTAAATTTTATGCTGATTTACTTAATTTCTCGCAGAAAAGTGATGCCATTAAAAATGGAGCATTTTATGATTTACAGTATGTCAATAAAGACGGTCAATCAATGGGTTACAATGATTACAAGATTTTTAGTTATTTAAGATATACGAAAAATCAAAAATTGTTGTTTATTTGCAACTTTGACTTAGAAAAATCATATTCCACCACCGTGAAAATACCTCAACATGCTTTTGAATTGATGGGGTTGAACCCAAGTGGGAATTATAAGTTTACTGAAATTTTCATTAACAAAGGCTTAGAACTCAGTGCTGATGCTCCAAATGGTCTAAAAATAGATTTGGCTGCCAATTCGGTTTATGTTTTTGAAATAAATTAATGGCTAACTAATATTAACTTTAACCTATATGATAAAAAAACAAAAACCTAACCTTACATCAGCCCAAATCTGGAACATGAGTTTTGGATTTATGGGAATTCAGATGGGTTTTGCACTTCAAAACGCCAACGCAAGCCGAATCCTACAAAATTTTGGTGCCGATGTTGAGCATCTTTCTTGGTTTTGGTTGGTTGCTCCACTAACTGGTATGATTGTTCAACCAATTATTGGGCATTATTCTGATAAAACTTGGACAAAATTAGGTCGTCGAAGACCGTTCTTTTTGGCAGGGGCTATCCTTGCATCAATTGGCTTGATTTTAATGCCAAATGCTGATTTGTTTGTTAGTTTCTTGCCTGCTTTGTGGGTAGGTGCCGGTTTTCTGATGATAATGGATGCTTCTTTTAATATTGCCATGGAGCCTTTCAGAGCGTTAGTTGCCGATAAACTAAACGATACGCAACGCACCAAAGGATTTGCCGTTCAAACAATTCTAATCGGAATCGGGGCAGTTGTTGGTTCTTGGCTTCCTTATGTTTTAACCGAATGGTTTGGGTTTGAGAAGTCGGCTGAAAATGGAAAAGTGCCATTTAGTTTGGTTTTATCATTTATCATTGGGGCTATTTCTTTGCTTTTTTGTATTATCTGGACAGTCCTCAAGACAAAAGAATATTCACCAAAAGAACAAGCTGAGTTTGAGGGTGATACCCATTCGTCTGTAGAATCTGGTAGCTTGTTGGATATTTTTAAAGACTTTGGCTCGATGCCCAAGACAATGAAACAACTTGGTTTAGTACAGTTTTTTTCGTGGTTTGGACTGTTCTCGATGTGGGTTTTTACTACTCCTGCTATCGCACAACACGTTTATAAACTTTCCTCATCCGATACAAATTCAATAGCCTATAATGAAGCCGGAAACTGGGTTGGTGTAATTTTTGGGATTTACAATTTTGTTTCGGCAATATATGCTTTCTTTTTGCCTTCAATTTCGGACAAAGTTGGACGTAAACAGACGCATTTTATTTCATTAATTATCGGTGGGCTTTCGTTGATTTCAATATTTTTCATCGGTGATTATAAATTACTTATTTTACCAATGATAGGAGTCGGAATTGCATGGGCGAGTATTTTGGCAATGCCTTACATTACGATTCCGCAAATTATCAATGGTGTTATTGGCGGACCAATCGTCAAAAATCTCTATGGTGGACAAGCTATTTACGCAGTAATGATGGGAGGGGTTTGTTTTATTATTGCGGCAATTTGTGTTAGATTTGTCGAAGATACAGAGAAGTAACTGATATTATTTTAACTTTGATATAGATTATTTTACCAAAACCTCGAATTATTCGAGGTTTTTTTTTGAGATTAAAACAATTTAATTGTGAAAGAAGCTTCTTCTTAGTATTTTGAAGAAAATTTACTTCATCTATTCTATGGAAAAATTTAATAAGAACAAAGTTTTACTACATGTAATCCTCTGGGTATGTTACATGTACTTTCCGATTTTGTTAATTCTCTTACCGAGCGATGCTACTTTAGAACTTTTCACCGACGAAGGAAAAATCACAATTCAACTCTATATAATTCTATTTATTAACTTTTTCTCAATATTAATTTTCTACCTAAATTCTGAAATATTGATTCCTAAAGTTTTAAAAACTAAAGGAATGATTCTTTATGCAGTGATTGTTGTTGCTATCTTTTATGCTCTCGGAAACCTCAATTACATGTTAAAATCGGCGTTATTTGAGCAATTCAAATAC
>JALOLV010000142.1 GCA_025455785.1 Spirosomataceae bacterium
ACATCCCCAATACGATTGACAATAAATGCTTTTTTGGCGGCGTTGGTAGCCGAGTTTTTCTCATACCAAAAACCTATTAAAAAGTAGGAACAAGTACCTACAAGCTCCCAAAAAATATATATTTGAAGTAGGTTTCCCGAAACGACAACTCCAATCATCGAAAGTACAAAGAGATTTATCAAGGCAAAATACCGACCAAAACTCTCATCGCCTTCCATGTATTTGATTGAGAATATCTGCACCCAAAGTGCCACAAATTGCACCAAAAAGTACATCAAAAAAGTTAGGTCATTGAAGAGCAAATCGAATGTGATGAGGGTTTTGCCTACATAAAACCACTTATAACTGATTACTTCGCCCGAAATATCACTTAGGCGAATCCCCATCGAAAACAGAACACCAACAAAATTGATAGCAACAGACAGCCACCCGATAGATTGTTCACTCAGCACATTGCGTTTGTAAAGCAAAAAGCCAAATCCAATCAGATAGAGAAGAAGATTTATAAGGATTATTCTCTCGACAGACATCCGTAACGGGGAAAACTATTTAAAATAATTGCAAATATCACCTCTACGGATTTAAGATGCAAAAAACATTCCGAAATATAGGGAATATTAAATTAACTACGTGATGAAATAACGAAATAGCAGATAACCATTAGTTTAGGGTTAATGAAATAACGTAAAATTGACTTATGCTCCAGAATCCTCCTCGGAGGCAAAATGTAGATACTTGTTTATGATTTCTTCCAAAAATTTGCAGGCATTGCTACAAATATGATATATTTGAAAAAGTGTTATTTTGACACATATTTTTTTAAACACTATTCAACGCTCAAAATACAGTGAAAAAAACATTAATCTTACTTGTATTAGGTTGTACGATTTTTACGACCTACGCTCAAACCAGCATTACGCTCAATACTGATTTAGCAAAAACTAAAATCAATAAACACATTTACGGCCACTTTGCTGAGCACCTTGGTCGGTGTATCTATGGTGGAATGTACGTGGGCGATGGAAATACGAAGATTCCGAACACTGCAGGTGTGCGTAACGATGTGATTCAGGCACTCAAAGATTTGAAAGTACCCAATCTACGCTGGCCGGGTGGGTGTTTTGCCGATGCTTACCAATGGAAAGACGGTATCGGTCCAAAGGCCAACCGCCCTAAAATGGTAAATGTATGGTGGGGCGGAGTAACAGAAGATAATAGTTTTGGCACACACGATTTTCTTGATTTATGCGAAAGGATTGGAGCAGAGCCTTACTTGGCAGGCAATGTGGGGAGCGGTACAGTAAAAGACTTATCAGACTGGGTTACGTACGTAAATCATCCCGGAGGTAGCCCAATGGCCGACCTTCGTAAGCAAAATGGCCGCGAAAAACCGTGGAATGTAAAACTATGGGGGGTAGGTAATGAAGCATGGGGTTGTGGAGGAAACATGACGGCCGAGTATTATGCCAATATCTATCGCCAATACGCCACTTTTATGACCGGCTGGACCAACGAATCTCAATTATTTAGGATTGCGTCTGGTGCAAGCGATGGCGACTATGCCTGGACAGAAACCCTCATGAAGAATATACCGCACAACATGATGGCAGGTGTGGCACTGCATCATTATTCGGTATTAAGCTGGGAAGACAAAGGCCCTTCGGTGAATTTTACTGAGGCTCAATACTTCAAAACCATGGATGAGGCTTGGAAAATGGACGAATTTATCAAAGGGCATTGTACAATTATGGACAAATATGACCCGAAGAAAAAAGTGGCATTGATTGTAGATGAATGGGGCGGATGGTACGAAACAGACAAAGAAGGTAAAGGAGCTTTGTATCAACAAAACACCATGCGAGATGCCATGATTGCCGGCCTTACACTTAATATTTTCAATAATCACGCCGAGCGTGTCCGTGGAGCAAATTTGGCTCAAATTGTAAATGTACTACAGTCTGTTATATTAACCAACGAAGAGAAAATGTTGCTCACTCCCACATACCACGTCATGAAAATGTATAACGTGCATCAAGATGCTACACTTGTACCTATCAATATCGAGTCGCCTACCTACGAATACAGTGGAAAAAAACTAAATGCTGTTTCGGTATCGGCATCGAAAAATGCCGCTGGTGTATTAAGTATCTCGCTGACAAATATTGATTACAGCAAGCCACACGAAGTAACGATTAATCTTAGAGGTGAAGATTTTACAAAGGTATCTGGGCAAATCTTATCCTCTGGTAAAATCAACGACCACAATACTTTCGACCAACCAAATAAGGTAGCTATTAAAGATTTTCTGGGGGCTAAACTCGAAAAAGGAGTGTTGAAACTTATGATTCCTGCCTATTCGGTTGTGGTTCTGAAAGTCAGTAAGTAGTTACTAAGTTAGTTGTAAAATAGCAACAAAATATCCTTCAAAACTCGTGGTACGGCAAATAATATTGTTTGGTTAATTATTGAAAAAGTATCTGTACCACGAGTTTGAGGGAAAGAGCAATCCATTTTATCCAAAAGTTTAGAAACATCTGACATAGATATACTACATTACCCTAATGCTTCAGCAATATTCGTTTTTATTTTAAAACTCTAACAAAATGTCAGATAAATTCAAAACTAAATTGGTTTCGGCAAGGAAACGTATTGCATTGGTAGCCCACGATAACAAAAAAGATGATTTGATAGATTGGGCTATCTACAATAAGGCCGTGTTATCGAAACACCAACTCTTTGCAACCGGTACAACCGGAAGGCTACTCGAAGAAGCCCTCGATGTATCGGTCGTGAAACTTCTGAGCGGCCCTTTGGGTGGCGACCAGCAAATTGGTGCATTGATAGCCGAAGGTAAAATCGACATCTTGTTTTTCTTCTGGGACCCTATGGAAGCCCAACCCCACGACCCCGACATCAAAGCTCTTTTGCGTTTGGGTGTCGTCTGGAACATCCCCATAGCCTGCGACCGTGCCACTGCCGACTATATTCTGACATCGAACCTGATGCACAACGAATACGAATCCTTCGTGCCAGATTATAAAAACTATATAAAAAGGAATATTTAAATGATGATTCAATTCAAGATTCTTTGTAGTTGTTGAAACTGGTACTGTTTTGGTGAAAAATGATAAATTGATATTCAGAATATAATTATTTAAAGAATTTATTGATATATTCACAAACTCTTATTTAACCCTAAAAAAATACTCTTGCATGGCTATTGGTCTCGAAACCCTCGATTACATTATCTTTTTAGTCTATTTTATCATCGTTTCTTCTTACGGATACTGGATTTATAAAAACAAAGGTAGGCAATCAACCGATAGTAAAGACTTCTTTTTGGCCGAAGGTTCGCTTACTTGGTGGGCGATTGGAGCCTCTATCATCGCATCAAATATATCGGCCGAGCAGTTTATTGGCATGAGTGGGCAGGCGTTTCAACTCGGTATTGCCATCTCGGTTTACGAACTTCTCGGTGGTGTATCGCTCTTGATTGTGGCAGTATATTTTTTGCCAATGTACCTCAACAATAAGATTTTTACGATGCCGCAATTCTTGGCCAAACGCTACGACGGACGCTTGGCAACCATCATGGCTGTTTTTTGGCTTTTTCTTTACATTTTTGTCAATCTTACTTCGATTATCTACCTCGGCGGATTGAGTTTAGAGAAAATGACCGGTTTTAGCTTTATGTCGTGTGCTATTTTCTTGACGGTTTTTGCCGTAATCATCACACTTGGTGGCATGAAGGTCATCGGTTATACCGATGTGATTCAGGTTGTTTGTCTAATTTTCGGCGGATTGGCAACTACCTATTTGGCACTTGATTTATTGTCGAATAAAGTCGGAACAGGCTCGGGCATTTTTGAAGGGTTAAATCTAATTGCTCAAAAAGCCGACAGCCACTTGCACATGATTTTTAAGCCAAACCAATACCAAGTACACGATGGCAAAGGCGGGTTTATCGATGCTTATCGCCAGTTGCCGGGTATCATGATGTTTATTATTGGTGGGCAGTGGGTCAATAACCTCAATTATTTTGGATGTAACCAATACATGACCCAGCGTGCATTGGGTGCCGATATTTCTACGGCCCGCAATGGCGTTTTGTTTGCGGCTTTTATGAAAATGTTGATGCCAATCATCGTGGTGCTTCCGGGCTTGGCGGCGTTCGTAATTTTTCAAGAGAACGCCGATACTTCAATCGTTAACGGAATTACTCAAAACGGAATCGTAAAACCAGACAACGCCTACCCCGTTTTGTTGAATCTACTACCCGTTGGGCTGAAAGGACTTGCTTTTGCTGCACTTACAGCCGCCATCGTGGCATCGTTGGCGGGTAAGGCCAATAGTATCTCCACGATTTATGTACTGGATATTCACAGAAAATTCTTCAATAAAAACCTTACCGAAAAACAAACCGTTTGGACAGGCCGAGTGGCCATCATCATTTCGTTTATTATTGCATTAATCGTGAGTCCGCTTTTGGCCAATTTCGGACAAGCCTTTGAATACATTCAGGTTTACACTGGCTATATTTCGCCGGGTATTTTGAGTATTTTCTTGCTCGGATTCTTCTGGAAAAAAGCAACCGCCAATGGTGCTTTAACAGCCGCGATTCTGAGTATTGCTCTCTCGGCAGTTATCGAGAATCTGTATCCAGATTTCCCATTCCTAAATCGTATGGGTGTCGTATTCTGGATTTGCTCTTTGGTACATGTCACAATCAGCTTAATTGAAGGAAAAGGCAAAGACCAGCAAAATGCCTTCGAGGTGAAAAAAGAATGGTTTAAAGTCGATAAGGCATTTGCCATCGGTGCGGCCGTTGTTGTGGCAATATTTACACTTATTTATACAGTATTTTGGTAAAATTTAAACAAACCAACGCTGTCGGAGGTCAAAATTACAGATAACTCCCTCTCTGCCAGCGTTAAAAAATTCAATCTTAAAACTATGAACTTAAAAACACTTGGTATCATTCTTTGTGGCGTAGTTTTGTTGCAAAGTTGTACCTCAAAAACATCCGAAAACACTCAAACAGATTCAGTAAAAGTGAACAAAATCGAAAAAGTAGCCTACGGGCAATTGCCAGATGGCTCGACAGCCGACCTCTTTACGCTTCGCAATGCCAACGGCATGGAAGTTCAGATTACTAATTATGGTGGAACAATCACAAACTTGACCGCCCCAGATAAAAATGGTAAGTACGAAAACGTAACCCTTGCCTGCGATTCGCTCAGTGGGTATCTGAAAGGTGTTCCGTTTTTTGGAGCATTGGTTGGTCGTTATGGAAACCGTATCGGCAAGGGTAAATTTACATTAGAAGGCAAAGAATATACATTGGCACAAAACAATGGTGTAAATGCTTTGCACGGCGGTAAAAAAGGTTTCGATAAAGTGCTTTGGGCGGCCACCCCTATTGAGGGCGAAGAACCACAATTAAAGCTAAACTATACATCGGTCGATGGCGAAGAAGGTTATCCCGGCAAATTAGATGTCGAGGTGGTTTACACGCTTCAAAAAGACAATTCGTTGAAGATTGATTACAAAGCTACTACCGATAAAACAACCGTCGTAAACCTTACAAATCATACGTATTTCAATCTGACTGGCGATGCCAGCAAAGAAATCCTCGACCATGAGGTTACGCTATTGGCCGATAAATTTGTACCAGTGGATGAAACCCTGATTCCGACTGGAGAATTAAAAGCGGTGGTGGGTACTCCGTTTGATTTTACGACGGCTCACAAAATTGGTGAGAGAATCAACGACGAAAAAGACATTCAAATCAAATACGGAAAAGGCTACGACCATTGTTGGGTATTTACCGATTCGAGCAATAAACTCAAAAACGTAGCGTCGGTTTATGAAGCTACAACGGGGCGATTTATGGAGGTCTTGACAACGGAGCCAGCCGTACAGTTTTATACAGGAAATTTCTTAGATGGTTCGGTCATCGGCAAGGGTGGAATCCCTGCTAAATTCCGTACCGGATTTTGTTTAGAAACTGAACATTATCCGGACTCGCCAAATCAACCGAACTTCCCGACTACAACACTAAAACCGGGCGAAACTTATCAGACAACAACCATTTATAAGTTTTCGACAAAATAATAAAGTAAAATCCCTTGGCTATCGCAGTCAAGGGATTTTTGTTTATTGCAATTTCTCAATTTTCGTCAAAAGTCGTAACTTAACAGCCATATTCAACCTTACAATTTTCAACCTATTTGTGCCAATGAATAATTACTTCATAAATCGCCGCACTTTTCTGCATGGTGCTACGACGACACTCGCACTTTCGGCATTGGGTGTAAAAGCCTCAGATGTATGGAAACCCGCAAAAATCTATCAAGTTGCACTAATCGGAGCTGGTTGGTACGGTAAAAATGATTTATTTAGGCTCATTCAAGTTGCCGATGTCGAGGTAGTAGCCCTTTGCGATGTCGATAAAAAAATGCTTACGGCTGCGGGCGAACTCGTCAGTAAACGCCAAAAATCGGGCAAAATCCCTAAACTTTACGGCGATTACCGCAAAATGCTCGCCGAGAACAAACTGGATATTGTGCTAATCGGCACACCCGACCACTGGCACGCCCTTACGGCTATAGATGCCATGCGGGCAGGGGCTCATGTGTATGTCCAGAAACCCATCAGTGTAGATGTCATCGAAGGCGAAGCCATGGTGGCAGCGGCTCGAAAATACAATCGAGTGGTGCAAGTAGGAACCCAACGCAAAAGTACTCCGCATTTGATTGATGCCAAGAAGAATATCGTTGATGCCGGATTGCTCGGTAAGATTTCGCACGTAGAGATGTGTTGTTATTATCACATGCGGAATAACGGTAACCCACCAACTGAGCCAGTTCCTGACTTTTTAGATTACGAAATGTGGACAGGTCCCGCCCCGATGCGTCCGTATGATGGCTTACCGCATATTCGTTGGTGGCGTACATTCAACGAATACGGCAACGGAATCATGGGCGATATGTGTGTTCACATGCTTGATACCGTGCGTTGGATGCTCAAATTAGGTTGGCCAAAACGAATTACATCTACGGGCGGAATATTTGTTCAGAAAGACGGAAAATCTAATATTGCCGATACCCAAACGGCTGTTTTTGAATACGATGAATTGAATTGCGTTTGGCAACACCGCTCGTGGGGAACTCCTGCCAATTCTGAATATCCGTGGGCGTTTATTCTTTATGGCGAAAAAGGCACACTTTATGGAAGCACCATGCAATACGATTTTGTTCCGCAAGGCAAGGGCGAGAAGATTCATAAAGATGTCGTTTACGAAAAAGAAAAATACCCCGAAGACGTAACCGAAGAGCGAATCGAGCTAAATGCCGCCCCTGCTACGAGGCTGCACATGATTGATTTTATCAAAGCAATCGAAAACAAAAGCCGCCCCGTAGCCGATATTGAAGAAGGGCATATCTCGACAGCGAGTTGTATTTTGGCGAATATTTCGATGAAACTCAACGGTCGTCCGCTCGTGTATGACCCCAAAAAACGAGAAGTAGTCGGCGACAAAGAAGCTACCTCGCTACTGCGTCGCCCTTATCGAAAAGGGTGGGTGCATCCAGAGGTAGATAAGGTTTAAATTATGGCTACGCTCCGTAGAGTCGGGTTTGCAAACCCGACTCTATGAAGATTATTACACAAAATCCACATTCTCTTTCTACATTCTCATAATTTCTTCCAAATTTGCACATATTTTGCTGCGGTACAGCAAAAAGTTTATTAACCAAAGAAAATGGAATCTATCTTACCTCTTTTGCAAGCTACGCAAAAGGCATCAATCGGTGTCCGTAATTTATCCGACCAACGTCGCCGCGATTT
>JALOLV010000510.1 GCA_025455785.1 Spirosomataceae bacterium
AGAGGTAAATGTTATGCGTGATGACATCGCCAATAATACTTTGAGCCGCGAAGAAGGCCTTCTGAATGCTCCGAGCAAGGTCGGAAAATACTTTGGTGTACCGAAGGTTATCGAGTAAATCTTAAAGAATCGCCCGAATTACCTCTCTTTTGCCGACTGGGCCGGCGTGTTTCTCGACTCTAAAACCTGCTGCTTTTAGATTACGTTGTACGTAGCCTTTTGAACAATAAGTGGTCAAGATACCCTCGCTTCGCATCATTGAAGCTACTTTCTCAAAGATTTCCTGAGTCCAGAGTTCCGGTTGGGTTTCGGGAGCAAAAGCATCGTAATAAACGAGGTTGAAATCGTTGGTATCGAAGATTGTCTTCTCAAGCTCTCCTTTGATTTTTTGAAGCGTAAAATACTGATTGATAGTTTCCTTTGTGTTCCAGTCTTGCTGGTGGAGTTTTAGCAAATCATTACTATTTATCAATCCGTCATAATTGAGATTCTGGGCAATTTCAATAGCTATCGGATAGGCCTCAACGGTTGTGTAATCAATTTTTATATGGCGTTTTTGGGCAATCTGTGCCGTCATCAAGGCGTTTAGGCCCGTGCCAAATCCCATTTCAAAAATCTTGATTTCGTTAAAATGCTCAGTGGCGTATTCGAGTCCCAACTCTACAAAAACCCGCCGTGATTCTTGGATTGCCCCAAAAGTAGAATGATAAATTTGGTTGAATTTTTTACTGAATAATGTATGAGAGCCGTCGCGGGTTATGATAGGTTCTAAATCGTTCATTTTGCGTTAATTTTCATTCCTTTACCTGCCTCGTAGTCTCGACCGATTTGTTCGATTTCGTCTATCGAATACGATAACAGATTTGCGTCAATCATTTTTTTTAAACGGCTTTTTTCGAGCCAGTTTAAATCACCATCAATTAAAACTCCAAAAACAATCAATTGTTCGAGCGATTGTCTAACCTCGGCTTCGCATTGGCTCAATCGTTCTAAAAAATTGCCCTTTATGGCAAAATCCTGTATTTTGAATGTTTTGATTATTCTAAAATCATACTTTTGAATTGCCCATTTTCAGCCATTTTTGCCGATAAATCCTTAATGAAAAGCCTTATGGTTTGAGGAGCGATAATTCTGATTTTGGCTTCGTGAATAACCCAATGCGAAGCCCAGATATTCCAAAAAGCAAAAATCGGGATTCCAGCCAAGTCGGTAACTTCTCGCACCGCGTATCTACCCAAAAATCGTTTCAGAAAGATTTTTACGAAGATATTGCTAAGCGTGGCTTTGAGTTTATTAAACATAAAAAAGAGCATCAAAATCCATTTGGGCAACCCCAAATACGGATTTATCCCAAAAGCAACCAAACCTTTATTCTCTTTTTCAAGTGCAGCTTCGACCAGAGCCGTTAAGTGGCGTTCGTATTCTATATCTGCTTTGCGAGGAAACTGGCACACTTCGGCAATTTTTCGTACGCCTTTGAGGTTGAAGTAGGTCAATCCGTAAATTTCGGCATAAACCAAAATAAATCCATAAATACTCGAAATAAGTGGCAAATCGAACTCAAAACCAAAGACTTTTATGAGATAATTCGGAAAAAACTCAGGAAACCAATATTGTGGCAAATACAAAAACAAAACCCCAAGCACCCCCAAGATACCCGCCGCCGTTAGGGTTTCGGCATGAGCCTTTTTGATAACGACGGCTTCGGTATTGTTAAGTAAATGAGATTCATCGGCAACAGTTTCGTTTTCTGTTACGGTGCTTTGGGCAATGTACTTGCTTGCTATTTTGTTTAAATAGTTGGGCATGGGTGCTAAGTTTTATACCTCAATTGTCTTCCATTTTCCTCTACGGAAAACAAAAATAGCCAGTATTGCCAAAATAGATTCGCTTATGGCGATTGATGCAAACACTCCAAGCGGTCCCCAATTGAGCGTTTTTGCTAAGAAATACGCCAGCGGAATCTCTATTGCCCAGAAACAAATGAGATTTATATACGTCGGCGATTTAGTATCACCAGCACCATTGAGTGCTTGTGCCAAGACCATCCCGTGTCCGTAGAACAAATATCCCAAACACAAAATCTGTAAGCATTGCACACCAATTTTGACAACTTCGGGTTTGGGATTGAACAAAGCGATAAAATCAGGAGCAAAAATATAAAATATAATGCCCACAATTAACAAAAAGAACATGTTATAAAGTGCTGCTCTCCATGCCGATTTTTCGGCTTGTTCGGGTTGTTTTGCTCCGAGATTCTGCCCGACCAATGTTGCGGCGGCATTTGCCATTCCCCAAGCAGGTAAAATTGTAAATACGATAATACGAATAGCTATGGTGTATCCAGCCACAACATCGCTACCAAAACCCGAAAGAATACGAGCCAAAAATACCCAACTTGCCGATGCTATGATAAACTGACCCGCACTGCCCGAAGCCAATCCCAGAAGCGTTTTGATAATCTCAAAATTGGGTTTGAACTGTGCCATTGTCATTTTTACGTTTCCGTTAGCTCTCGAAAGGAAATATAATTGAATAAAAACCCCGATTGTTCGACCAATACTTGTCGCAATTGCAGCACCAACTACTCCGATTTCGGCATACCAAATCAAATAAATATCTAAGATGATATTGATAATATTGGCAATACCTAACGACCACATGGCTTTTGAGGCATCGCCCGCACCACGCAAAGCACCACTGAGCGTAAAAAGTAAAATGATTGATGGACTACTAATGAATAAAAGTCTTGTATAACCCAGACCAGTCTCGATAACTTCGGGGCTGGCATTCATCAAATACAAGACATCCTCGGCAAAAATACTTCCGAAAACGGCAAAAACGACACCTAAAATCA
>JALOLV010000143.1 GCA_025455785.1 Spirosomataceae bacterium
CATGTGAAGAAGTTTTCTACGAAACTCGTCTTCATCAAATAAAGGACTTTTTGTAGTTGGCATGATATTTTTCATTTTGGACTGCAAAATTCGGGAATTTCTTTGAAAGGTACAAATATTTTGCCAAATTTTTGCAGACTGTAGGGTTTTAATAGGCTGATTTTCAAATGTTTCTGAAAATTAGTGATAAAAACGAAAAATAAAAATTTCTCATCTAAAATTTTTATTTTTCGGTATATTTTACTTGGTTATCTCCAACACCTTAAACTCGGTTCGGCGGTTTACTTGATGCTCTTCCTCTGTTTTGGCATTCTCGATGATTAATTCCGTTTCGCCGTATCCTCTTGCGGTCAATCGCTCACGCACAATCCCCTTTGATACCAAATAATTTACCGCAGATTCGGCACGGCGTTGAGAGAGAACATTGTTATATTTTTCGGTTGCTCTCGAATCTGTATGCGAACCCATCTCAATTTTCACATCTGGATTATCCTTCAGAATCTGAACTAATTTGTCCAGTTCGAGTGCCGCATCGGTTCGAATATCCCATTTATCAAGGTCATAATAAATATTTTTCAAGACAAATGTTACACCAACAAACTTACGGTCGAGGTTGAGTGTCGTAAAAAATGTAGTATCGGTAACTGGTTTTTTCAATAAAATTGGCGGAATTGCACGACCTCGCATCGAAAAGTCTTCTCGTTTTGAGAAATAAGTATTCTTCTCTGCCAAAATCACATAATCCAAATCCGCCTGTAATTTAACTGGTCCGAAAGCTCCGTCTTTGCCAGTTGCTATTTCAGTAATCAACTCTTCGTTTTCGGCATTCAGGATTCTTACTTTGGCCGAATCAAGCGAAACAAAAGTGCCTTGGTTATTTTTTGTTGTGATTGTTCCTGCCAAGAAATAATTCACGATTTTAGGTTGAGATTCGAGTTGTGTATCGCCTGGTTTTGGCGGAGCAGGATTCAGCGGGTTATTCTGAGCAATCGCCGTCGAATCTGGCTCTTTGCCTTTTTCGGGCTTTGGTGCTTCATAATAATAAATATCGTCATCGCCCACTCCTTCGGCTCGGTTCGACGAAAAGAAAATATTTCCATTTTTATCCACAACCATCCCAAAATCATCCATATTTGAGTTATATGGCACACCCATATTCTCGACGGTGATTTTTCCACCCGAACGAATCGCCACAAAAATATCTAATTTGCCGAGTCCAGCGTGCCCATCCGAGGCAAAATAAAGTTTTCCGTCTTCGGTTACGTACGGAAACATCTCATCGCCGGGTGTATTTATTTCTTTTCCGAGATTGGTCGGGTTTCCAAAACGTCCCGAAGCATCCATATTTACACGGTACAGGTCCATTCCGCCACTTCCACCGGGGCGGTTCGAGGCAAAATAAATCGTTTTGCCATCTCTCGAAAAAGCCGGGCACCCATCCCACGAAGCCGAGTCAGACGCACTAACGTAGCGTGGCTCGGTCCAGACCCCATCCACATTTCGGCTAATATACAAATCTACATCGGGTGTTAAATCTCGGCGTTTGCCAGTATTTCCACGGGCAAAAATCACCGTTTTGCCATCGGGCGAAAAAGTCGGCGTGCCCTCATTACGTTCCGAATCAAAAAGGGTAGTGCTAAATACTTCAGGTTTACCAATTTCGGCAATCGAGCTACCAAATTTGGCTTTGTAAAGGCCCACAAACGGAAGACCATTAGAATACATTTTATCTTTACGAGACGATGTAAATATTAGCTCGTCGCCCCGAATCATGGGCGAAAACTCCGAACCCTTCGTATTGATTTGTGAAAGATTTTTAAACTCAATATTTTGTTTTTTTTCTTGTATCGAACCAATGATTTTCAGGGTATTTACCTCACGATAAGCCTTTTCGTTGAATGCCTTTATATCGCTTTTGGCTTCAATGAATTTTTCGAGTTCTTTGAGTGCCATGTCGTATTTACCTGCCGATTTTAGGGCAAAAGCGTAGTGAAAATGTGCTACGGCATTGTCTAATTTAGCTTCGAATGCTTTTTCGTAGAATGGAATTGCCTCTACCCATCGGTTGGTCAGTCGGTAAGATTCGGCTATTGTATGATACAACTTGGCTTTCTCGGTGTCGGCAATGGATGTTACCCTCATCAATTCTTTGATTGCCAATTCGTATTCTCCACGCTCAAAACGCATCAAACCCTTTTTGTAGGTCTGCAACTGAGCCACACATTGTACCGAAAACAGGGCGAATATGGCTGTATAAAATCGCAATAGTTTCATAGATGAACTTTGTTGGAATTATTTTACTACTCAGCAATTTGTTTTTTATAGATAAATTAATCTGAGCAATCAGGTCTGTTTTGATAATAATTTGTGTCCAAGATAGAACTTTAACACATAAAATAAAACGAAAATTAAAAGGAAATGTTGTAAACTTACTTAAATTGAAGTTTTAGGATTAATCTGGATGTATAGACATCTTTTTTGTATATCGTAGTTGCATCAGAACCCGAAATATGCTTTAATTTGTACCGAAAACTTTAAACTTACCAACCTATGATGAAAAAGTGCCTAACTTTTTGTACAATACTTTGTGCAAGTTTTATTTCTTTTGGTCAATGGCAAATCAAAGCCGATAAGATAGACCCCAATAATTACTTCGGAGTAACCGTCGCCAATGGTATGGTGGGCATTGTGTCTTCACCTGAGCCACTTAGAGTAAAAGATATTGTTCTGAATGGAGCATTCGATACCTACGGGCGTGGACGTGTGGGCAATATCATGAAGGTATTTGAATTTGCCAATATGGAATTGAGCGTAGATGGAATGTTGATTAGTCGCAGTAATATTTCTGGATTTACCCAAACGCTCGATATGCAAAATGCGGCTTTGGCCACAACATTCGATGTTTCGGGTAAAGTTTCGGTGAAATCTACCGTGATGGCCCTGCGTCATTTGCCACATTCGGCTTTGATAGATATGGAAATTACGGCTAAAAAAGATGTCGAGATTACACCAATCAGCTTAATTCAAGCACCCGATATGCTGCGTGATGTCAAGAACTTCTATCACCTCATCGACCGCCCTCACGCTCTGATTCCGTTGATGACCTCCGTAGCAAAATCGCCAACGGGCAAACATACCGTTGCGGCATCGAATTCGTTTATTTTTGAAGAAGAACGTGGACAAGAACCGCAGCTAATCCACGAAGAGTGGGATTATGGCATGCACCGACTCAAATTCAATAAAAAACTCAAAGCAGGCGAAACGTACCGATTTTCTGTAGTGGGTTCAGTAATTTCAACAGCCCACATCGCCGACCCACACAACGAAGCGGAGCGTCTGACAATTTTTGCGGCTCTCGAAAAACGTGAACGACTACTCAAACGCCACAAAGAGGCTTGGGCAAAGTTGTGGGAGTCGGACATCGTAATCGAGGGCGACGACGAAGCCCAACGTGCAGCAAGATTCTCACTTTATCATCTATACTCATTCTGCCGAGAAGGCCAAGCCTACAGCCTTTCGCCGATGGGGCTTTCGGGTTTGGGCTATAACGGACACGTTTTCTGGGATACTGAACTATGGATGTATCCACCCATCTTGTTGATGCAGCCCGAAATGGCAAAATCGCTGCTCGAATACCGCTTTAAATGCCTCGAAGCCGCCAAATACAACGCCAAAGCACACGGTTTTCAGGGGGCGATGTTCCCGTGGGAATCCGATGATTTAGGCCAAGAATCTACACCTGTTTGGGCATTGACTGGGCCATTCCAGCACCATATCACAGGCGATGTTGGCTTTGCATTTTGGAAATATTACCAAGTAACCAAAGATAAAACATGGCTCCGTGAGCGTGGCTACCCAATGCTCAAAGAAGTTGCCGATTTTTGGGTAAGTCGTGTCGAAAAAGGAACCGATGGTAAATACCACATCATCAATGTTGTCTGTGCCGATGAATGGGCCGAAAACGTGGACGATAACGCCTACACCAATGGCATGGCAAAGGAAGTTTTGGGGTATGCAAATCAGGCAGCAAAAGAATTAGGATTAGCCGAAAACCTTAAGTGGAAAGACGTACAAGAAAATTTGGTGATTCTGAAAATGGCCGATGGCACAACTCGTGAACACGCCACCTACAACGGCGAGGTAATTAAGCAAGCCGATGTGAATTTATTATCGTATCCGATGAAGCAAATCACTGACCCAAATACAATCAAAAAAGATTTGGATTACTACTGGAAAGTCCTCGCTGATAATCAACCCGGTCGAAAAGGACAAAGCCCAGCGATGGCACACGGTGTATTTAGCATCTTGAATGCCCGATTGGGTAATACAGAAACCGCCTATGCTCAGTATATGGATAGCTACAAGCCAAACGAAGCACCACCATTTGGTGTTTTGGCCGAGACTGCTGGCGGGACAAATCCGTACTTTGCGACTGGTGCGGGTGGGTTCTTACAGACAATAATTAACGGTTGGGGTGGTTTAGACATAACTGATAAAGGAATTGAACAATTGAAAGTGAAATTACCTAAACATTGGAAATCTCTCACAATAAAAGGTGTAGGCACAGACAAAAAAACTTATGTAGTGAAGTAAAAACAAAAGCCCCAAAAATTTGGGGCTTTTTTTATGGGGATTCAGCGAGTCGGTTCTACAACTGAGCAAAAGTTATTTTGGGGTATTAATCTGCAAATATTAACACAAATCATTTTTACATTTTTGCGTTTTTGCAAAAAGTAGCCTCATTCCTTTGTTTTTGCCATTTTAGACCGCAACCTACTGAAATCATACATTGAGATACGTAAAAATGTAGCTATATCTTGTTGTCGCAATCTATTACTCAAGCTACCAAAGGTTGTCAAGAAATACTCGTATCGTTTTTCTTTGTTTTGCTCGTAGATACTCCGCATGTGTCGCTCGGCACGTACCACCCACGACTCGTACTGTTTTATGATAAAAGGATAAAGTTCAGGCACTTTGGGGGTTATTTCATCGACAATCTTTTTTTCAAAAAGTAACATCCATGTATCTTCGAGAGCCTCTATACTTTCTTCAGAAGGCACTTGATTATTATAGCTATTGGCCATATAGAAGAAATCGCCCTCGGCATAAAACCACGTACTCACCTCTTTTATTTTGCCATCTTCGGTTTTCATTGCATAAACCGACCTCGCCAAACCCTTAATGATAAAATAAACGTGAGTGCAGACCTCGCCTTCTTGCAATATGACCTCACCCTTTGTAAATCGTCTTAGTTTACCTTTCGTAACGAGTGTAGCAATAATGACCGAAGAAGCTTTGATGATATTCTTAGCCTTATCGATAGCATGTTGAAACTCCATAAATCGCAGCACTGAGTTGTTTAATTATCACAAAGCTAAACAGCAATTGATTTAGTGTAAGGATTTTATAAGTTTTTTTGTGTATATATTTGATTTATAGAAATTTATATCTATTTTTGCGTCCCGATTCAAGAAAATCGACCAATTGCATTCGTAACAAAGGAATTTTTTGAAATATATAATACAATGAAAAAAGATATTCATCCAAATTACAGACCCGTAGTATTCTGGGATTTGTCATCAGATTATAAATTCGTTACTCGTTCTTGCGTTAATACCAAAGAATCTATCGTTTGGGAAGACGGGAAAGAATATCCAGTTTACAAAGTGGAGGTTAGTTCAAACTCACACCCATTCTACACTGGTAAAAACGTATTGCTTGATACGACAGGACGTGTTGATAAATTCAACAAGAAATACAAAAGATAAGAATTCAGAACACCAATATGAAAAGCCTCGCAACTGTGAGGCTTTTTTTTTACGGTATTTTCTAATTTCACCCTATCTTTTCCACGCTTCAACACCCACTTATCCACAATTTATTTGTTAGAATTTGTCAATCTCGCAATCTTACACTAAAATTACAGAACAAATCACTATCAACATATCTAAAAAATTGGAGAAACCTGACTATAACATGATAAAAAAGCGTTATTCTGTTCTTTTGCTACTGGCGTTTATAATCGCCTTTTCGGCTTTTAAACCAAGCAAAGACTCTCTTGAAGAGGTATTCACCAAAATCAATCAAGATGTTTTGTTGCGTGGGCGTGCGTATGAGACTCTCGAAGCCGCAACCTCTACCATCGGGCATCGTCTGACCGGAAGCGAGAACGGCAAAAAAGCCGAAGAATTTGCCTATAAGTTATTCAAAGAGTACGGACTCGACGTAAAATACATGCCTTTTGAGGTCGAGACTTGGGCCAGAGATACCGTGAGTCTTTCGATAGTACCTCGCAATAGCGACAACTTCAGGGATATTCCGGTTGTGGCGTTGGCACATTCGCCGGTTTCTTCGCATCTCAAAGCCCCAATCGTAGATTGTGGCGATGGTTTGGATACAGATTTTGAAAAAGTAAAAGATGCCGTAAAAGGTAACGTGGCATTGTTCAATATTAATATCCAACTACCCGAAAACAAAGGAAAGAAAAACCTTCACCGCTCCGAAAAAACCGCTTTAGCCATTAAATACGGTGCTGCGGGGGTGATTATTGCCAACTCTGTCGAGGGTGGGGTATTACTCACGGGTACGGCTTCGGTAACGGGTTCGTTGATTCCGATTCCGGCAGTCTGTGTTTCGGTAGAGAGTGGCAAGGCAATCCGTCGCTGGATTACCGAAGAAAACCTCTTGGCAATAATTGATATGCAGAATTTCAGTCGCCCGATTCGTGCCAGAAACGTGATTGCGACGATACCAGGAAGCTCCAAAAAACACAAAAAAGAGAAAATCGTCATTGGTGGCCACCTTGATTCGTGGGATTTGGCAACGGGAGCCATGGATAACGGAATCGGCTCGTTTACGGTTATGGACGTAGCGAGGGTTTTTAAATCGCTGAATCTCAGACCAAAACGCACGATAGAATTTGTGATGTTTATGGGCGAAGAGCAAGGTTTGCTCGGCTCAAAAGCGATGGTAAAAAAATATAAAGAAGAAGGCAAACTCGACCAAGTGGCTTTGATGATGAACCTCGACATGGTGAATAATGCCGCAGGTTTTAGCAGCATGGGGCGTAACGAACTCAAAGCGTTTTTGGATGATATGGGTCAACGCATCAAGAAGATTGATACGACTTATGCCAATCTAAATCGTGGCGGAGCGGGTCTGCACTCAGACCATCAGCCGTTTATGCTACAAGGAGTACCCGTTTGTTCGCCTTCGGGGAGTTTTCCGATTAAGGCTTACAACTGCTACCATGCCAATTGCGACCGCTTCGATTTGATTGACAAAAAACAAATCAACAATAACGTTAGGTTTACGGCAATGATGCTTTATGCCCTTGCCGATGCTGGTGAGTTGCCCGTAAAACGCCTAAACGACCAAGAAACCAAGGAGTTTTTGATTAAGCAGAATCTCAAGCAAGAACTCATCATCGGTAAAGATTGGCGTTGGGAAGAGTAATACGATTTCTGGAAATTGTATTTAGACAATATGAAAAAAGGCTTCGATTTCAGTAAGTTGATTGTGGGCGGAGTATTGATAGAATTATTGATTTTTATTTATTCTTACCTCAATCATACTGAAATCGGAGAGGCTTTTCGGTATTCGGCAAGATACTCAGGGCGACTATCGCTCTTGGTCTATCTTTTTTGTTTCTACTATTTTGCCAGCACGTATCCATTGTCAGAAAAACCAATCTGCATAAACTAATCACGGTATTTTGTGTTCTTCATTTTATACATTTCGGCTTTTTAGCGACCAATGTTTACCTCAATCAGATTGTATTGATTCCGTATAAATTGGCGGGTGGATTCTTGGCGTATTCGATGATTTTTTAGCGACCAATGTTTACCTCAATCAGATTGTATTGATTCCGTATAAATTGGCGGGTGGATTCTTGGCGTATTCGATGATTTTAGTGTATCCTTTTTTCTTAGAGCGTCCTAATTTACCACGTTTTTTTCATCTTATCTACTTTTATTACGTCGGAATCGTAATGGTAATCACCTATGTTTCTCGCATAAACGGAAGCTTCGAAGGAGCATCGCCAGAGCCGTTTCACTATCTCGGATTAGTATCTACCCTACTCGCTTTTGTAGGTTTTGGCTACATAATTTTTAGAAGAAAAGCTGGGTGATTGGGGTTGTAGTTCTCAAAATGGGTATGCAGCCTGAATAATCACTACTGGCTACATGAAGAATTGTTATAATTGTTGGGAAGTAATATAAACCCTGCTATTACTAACACAATACTCGTCAGTTAAAATATGGGGTATTTGCATTTACAAAAATCT
>JALOLV010000144.1 GCA_025455785.1 Spirosomataceae bacterium
AATCAACGATTCATGTTCACCTTCGATTTTCCATACCGAGTGCGATATGCCGATATTGACCAAATGGGCTATATGTATTATGGCAATTATGCCCGTTTGTACGAAATCGGTCGGGTCGAGGCTTTGCGGTCTTTAGGTTTACGCTACCGCGAACTCGAAGAAACTGGCGTGATGATGCCTGTTTATGAAAACCGTTCGAGGTACATATTACCAGCCAAATACGATGATTTATTGACGATTCGGGTTATCATTAAAGAATTACCAAGAGCCAGAATCGTTTTTAATTACGAAATTTACAACGAAGAAAATACACTACTCCATACGGGCGAGACCACATTGGTTTTTGTTAAGATGGATAATAACCGAATCACGGCTTGCCCCAAAGAGATTATCGAAAAGCTGAATCCGTTTTTTGGATAATTATAAATTTAGCCACAACTTTAACTTACTTTATGCTCAAACTCACCCAAAAATATTACGATTCGCTTAAAAGTTTTTTGCAGACAATCTATCTGTGGAACACCACCGTTTCGCTGTATCATGTACTGACAGTTTTATGGAAAAAAATCATAACTTTTGACATCGACCAGCGTGCCGCATCAGTTTCTTACAGTTTTCTTTTGGCGGTTTTTCCGGGTGTGATTTTTTTGTTTACGCTGATTCCGTACATCCCGATTGAGCATCTCGACCAGCAAATCATGGTATTTTTGAAAGAAATTATGCCAAGTGGTATCTACGAAAACACAGCCGTCACGATTCAAGACATTGTGAGCCGCCGCCGTAGCGATGTGCTTTCTTTTGGTTTTTTCTTCACGGTTTTTGCAGCTACCAATGGCATGATGGCCCTTATGCGAGCTTTTAATATGGCTCTGCAGGCACGAGAAAAACGGAGCTATCTCAAAGCTCGAATGATAGCCTTGTTACTGACTTTTCTGCTCGTTATGGTTTTGATTTTGGCGATTGTAGTGCTGATTGTCGGTAGTTTAATAATAGACTTTTTGTTTGAAAAAGGCTTATTAAATGCCAATTTTAACTTCTATCTGCTACAAATCGTGCGTTATGGGGCTATTTTCTTGATATTTTTCTTGGCGATTTGTGCCATATATTATTTTGCTCCTGCCGTAAAAAAGAAATTCAGATTTTTTAATACAGGTGCCTTGATTTCTTCTATCCTAAGTATTATTGCCACCAATCTTTTCTCGGTTTATTTGGCAAGTTTTAGTTCTTACAACAAACTCTACGGCTCAATCGGTACACTCATCGCCCTCATGGTTTGGATGTATTTGATAGCTCTGATTTTAATTTTGGGATTAGAAATAAACATTTCGCTTCGTGATGCCATCAGTGCAGCCAATAAAGAAAAACAAACGGATAAATAAAACAAAAAACACCACAGCAGTCGAGTGCCCGTGGTGTTTAACAATAAACCCTAACCCATAAAAATCAATGTCTTTGATTTTCGATGTTTGTATTATCTATTATTCAATTACCATGCCACAAGCCTTGCCAAAAAACATAAAATGAGCCAGTGGTAGTATATTTTTGAGACATAACTGATAACATACTGCTAATCAGCGATTTAAAATTTTACGGAAATTTTAACTAAAAAATAATCAATTCATAATCAAAAAAGTCCTCTCATAAATTTCAGTCGATTTTCAGAAACTTTTTCTAATAATTGAGCGTCTAAAGCGTTGAAAATTAAACCAATACTTAATGAAATGAATGATTCGCAAAGCGACCAAATTCTTCGGAAATTCGAGGAGCGTAAAAAGTTTGATTTGATTGCCAGTTTGGCAATCGACGCTGTGGGTATGGCAAGTTTTGCTCTACCAGCTTTGGCAGAAGTCAGCGATGTTGTCATTGCTCCGATTCTGTCTATTTTGATTTTTGCTGTTCACCGAACAACCTTTGGAGCTATTGCGGGATTCATCGAAGAAATCATTCCGTTTACAGATATTATCCCGACAGCTACACTCATCTGGCTTTATCGGTACGTAATAAATGGAGAGAAAACAATGAGCGATTTTGCAGGAAAATCGGATAAGAAAAAGAAGATTATTCAGGATGTTTTGAGCCAAAATAGTTCTAAACTGATAAAAGGATAAGTACTTGGTGCAAAGTTCGAGGTGCAAAGTTCAAAGAGTTTCCCATTGAACCTTACACATCGAACTTTGACCTAAATTATTGTTTACAACCGTTCAGATTGGCATCAAAATGCCCACCAGTATCGGCTTTAGCATCAAATCCATCTTGGAGGTCTATTGCTTTTGAGGCTTTCAAATTCAACTTTGCACCATTCTTCACCACACTTTTAGAAGTTATCTGCTTGGCTTCTTTGGTCATGTCTTGAGTGGCGGCATCAAGCGTAAACGAGACATCCAAATCTTCTGGACAACCCGGTGGCGGGGCCACAACGGCCTGTATCGTAATGGCCGTAGGGTTTGCACTTCCTAAAACAATCGGGTCGGCATTTATTACCACGGGCGTATTTGAAGAACAATTTTGCGAAACTGTACGGGTAAATGTACGCTCGACTTGAGTACGATTGACTCTCACTTTGTAATTGCCACCAGCCGGAGTATCTGCTGGAATAAACCCTCCAGTGTTAAATGTACCAGAGCTGCCGCCGTTATTATTGATTATCGAAACCGCAAGAGTCTTAGGGTTGTTGAAAGAGCCATTTGCATCTGAGAGTTGTAGCTCAAATATTGACCTATCAAAAGTGCCGCAATCTTGCTCGGTGTTACGATTTGGGGCAAATCCAGTCTGGAAATCTACACTCATGCCTTCTCCGACGGTAAATGTTGTTTTATTTGGATTATTGGTTGATATTACGAATGATGAATTCTGCCCGCCCGTTTCAAACGAGTATTTGAAATAATCAAGGCTTTTGTTAGGCATATTATTGGTAGCATACATACTTCTACCCTCATCATTCGACTCGCTTTCTACATTGAGAATATTATTCGGATAAACTTTCGGACGAATCCTGACCGAGCCATCATTATAGAATGTTACAAGCCATTTTTGTAATTCTGAATTGCTGGAATTCCGTAAAGATGTGGCTCCCCAATTAGCAATTGCTTCGAGCGATTTACTGGTTTTCTGCGATACGATTCGATACACGTTTGGTTCTTCGACTTTTTCAAATTTCCAAGCTTCATCGGTTTGCGAGTACTGCACGATGTTATCTTTTCCGCTATCGAAACCTACGTATTTACCCGAACCAAAATTTTTGAGTTTTACAAAACCACCCGGCACCGACCTGACCGAGTAACCATCGGGGGTAATGGTGTAAGAGGTGTATCCGTGGCATTCTCCCTGACCGCCGCAGAACATCCCGATAAGAAAAGGCTGGTTTGGTACAATACCCGAAACTGTATTGTCGGTTCGTTGAAGGCGGTTGAGATAATCGCCAATGTTGGGTCTATCGTTTGAGCCTTCGATAAAATCCATAATAACAAGCGTGGCTTTAGGGCAACCTTCATAAGTCAGTTTGAATGACTCGCCCGTTGTATGATACGTCTTATCAGCACGGATTGTACGATTATTCTCTGGGCAGTAGATTGGGTTTCCGTCGTGGTCGCAGGTTGTTACGTACCACCTCAACGAAAAATCGGCATAGCCTGCTCTTCTCACTTTAAAGTAGAAATTGGCGTGTTTGTTCCGTGGAGGCTCTTTAATATAAAACTCATTGGGTTTATCCGTTCGGATTACCTCGCACAAATAATCATCACCAAAATCTATAAAAGGCTCAATGTCATAACTAAAATCGCCTATGTTTTGCGTGGGCGAAATTGGTAAAATTTTGAGTTTATTCTTCCCATCAACACATTCCTGCTGAATATGTACCTGTATGTAGTCTCCTTGGGCAAGCAGCGGTACAGAAATACTCCAAAACAGGAGCAGAGCAAACAGTTTTCTCATGACAAATTTATTAAACGGATACATTCACTGAATTTCTGCTCAATAAATATGCCAAAGTGATGAATTACGCAGGTCTTTTAGCCATAAAATTCAGTCATTGAGCTTAGTTAAAGTTATCTATTACGAAGCGTACGGCCTCGGCTTTTGAGTTTATTTCGAGTTTTTGATAGATATTTTTGATGTGAGTCCTGACCGTATGTGGGCTTATGAACATAGCATCCGAAATCTCTTGGTAGGTAAACCCATTGGCAAAAGCCCTCAAAATCTCGGTTTCACGCTTGGTAAGACTCGTGCTATTGGGGGGTGTTTCTATGATTTGCTCTTCATGAATCGGCAAAGCTGTAGTGGATTGAGCAACCTGCCGGTTAAATATATATTCTCTAATCTTAAAAATCATGGCTACCGAAAGTATGACAATTTCTATCGAAAACCCTACTAAATAAGAGTACGGCTGCACCACCCAAACATTAAAAATTTGGTATTGCGGAATGATATACGCAAGCAAAGGCGGCCCCGATGCAATCAAAAAGACTTTAGCCATTTGGTTATTTTTGAGAGTTGCAAAAACCGTTATGTATCCCCAAATGATTATTGATAAAATCAAGATTCGGCCAATCCAACCCCAAATCTGTAAAAACGAGTCAGACACGGCGTCAATCCAAAGTGGATTCAGAATTGTAGGAATGAGCGTCAGCCAAAACAGCATTTTTAGGATTCTGAATCCACGCTCAAAATAAGGCTTATCAATCAACGAAAGTTTGGTAAAAGAAACTACAAAAAGGGTAATAAAAAAGAAGGTGGAATAATTGAAAAGGTGGTGAACATCATAAAACCTACCTTTGATGAGCCAACTCGGCAGGTATTCGTAGAGAAATCCTTCGAGATTCAGAAAAACCAAAATCAAACTCACGATATAGCACCCATAATAATAAAAGGTTCGCATTTGCATCAAAAATCCCAAAATGAAATTTGCCAAAGCGACCAAAACAAAAATACCAATGATGATTCCCCAAAATAAATGACTCGATTTTTCGGATTTTGTGAAAGCATTTTCTTGCCAAATCTCCATCGGAAATTTTAGGTTATTGAGCTGATTCTGCCCTTTCAGGTAAACGGTATAAATCGAATCGGTCTTTAAATTAAGCCGAAAAACAAAATCTCGGTGCTGAAATGCCCGTTTTTCGAGCGGTGTAAGGCTACTTATATTCTCAAATTTATCTATGACTTTGTCATCTTTTACCAAATAAAAACTTAGGTTATCAAAAATCGCAGAGTTGATATGGAGTAATAAATTATCGTTTTTTATATTTGGATTAACAACCGAAAACCGCACCCAACCTACTGATTTGCCCCAGCCAAAATTCGGAATTACTGTTTTTGATTCTACAAATTTTCTACTCTGAATAGTCTCGACTTTTAGCTTTCTCGAAGTATCTTCAAAGACTTCAACCCCTTTTTTAACCGTAAACTTAGCATCAGTTTTATCTAATTTGAATTGAGCAAAGGCACTGCTCAATTCAAACAAAAAAAGTACAAAAACGATGATTTTCTTGGGTTTCATAGCCGCAATTTAGCAAAATACCGCATTTGAGGTATTGCTTAATAGTAATTATTTAAGGGTAATTTGTATCAGAATTACGAGCAAATATGCCAGACAAATCTGAAATAGAACCCAACGAGGTATTTAGCAAATTTAATCTTGAATTTGATTCAAAACTAATTACCAATCAGATGCAAGAAGAAATCGAACTGCTCGTAAGGCTCAACAAAATCAATGCTAAATATCCTGTTTCGTCACGTATTTATCTTTCGCTACTCACCACGAGGCTTCACGGAATACCCAGTTTCAAAATCGGGTGCTATGCCCTACTTGGACAAATTTTAGGTTATCGAATTTAACAATTATTTTATCATGAAAAAGACAATTATAATTTTATTTCTAATCAGTTTTCAGCAAGTTATCGGTCAAACCTACGTGATTCAAAACAATAGTCGAAGTGTAACAATTTTACCGAGCGAAATTAGTTCAGATAAGCAATCATCTTCGGGCTTCAACGAGAATTTTTCTATCGGTCATGACGCCCTCAAAAACAATTTCTATGGTCTAACCAGCGTGGGTGGCAGAAATACGGCTGTCGGCACAGGCACGCTTCGAGATAACACATTAAATCACAATTTTACCAGCAGCCCATACGGACTATACAATACAGCCGTAGGCTACGAATCAATGAATAAGAATCGGGGTGGCAACTGGAATACCGCTCTCGGCAGTTTAGCTTTTTATAATAACCTCAATGGGCATTCAAATGTAGTAATTGGGTACAATTCAGGGTCTCATCTAACCTCAAGCGAAAACATTGCGATTGGTTATCGAGCACTTGGTTCTTCGACTTTCGGAAACAGAAATACGGCTGTCGGTCATAGAGCAGGAGAACATCTGGGTAGTATCTACAACCCCGAAGATTCGGCTGGCGTTTTTATTGGTTATATGGCTGGCCGAAGTGCAATAGCTAAAACAAATAAATTATTCATTGCCAATTCTGACACCCCAAACCCTTTAATTTGGGGCGATTTCAACCTCAAACACTTAGGTTTTCATGGTCGGGTAGGTATTGGTATAAAAACACCGTTGAGCCCACTTCATGTTCACAATCAAAATGACAATGGTACTACCGACAACTTCATCAGAATAACCAATAGTTTTTCGGGGGTAAACAATACCGATGGGTTATTAGTAGGTTTTGATGATTTTCTGAATGGAATATTATATAATAATGAAAATAAACCGCTATACTTTGGTACAAATGCTACATTGAGGATGGTAATTGACGAAAACGGAAAAGTAGGGATTGGAACAAATACCATAAATGCTGATTTGCACCTGTACAAAAACGCTAATTCTTCTTCGTTTTTGCTCAATAATTCGGGGGTTGGTGCAACTTTTACTGATGGAATCGCTCTCATATCATCAAATACTGGGGCAACCCTTGTAAATCGGGAGAACACAAACTTTATCTTGGGAAGTAACAATTCGGGTTTCTTTACACTGTTCCCAAATAATCGGGTCGGAATCGGACTAAACAACCTCCCTGCCCAATCGGATTTACATATTCACCGACAAGAATTTACTCCGACACAACTTAGGCTAAGCAATATACCGACGGGTTCGAGTACTAATGATGGTTTTACAATAACACTTAACGAAACTGGCGAAGTATCATTAGAAAATAAAGAAAACCAAAAAATTAGCCTGCAATCGAATAGAGTCGAAATCAATGGTTTTACCAAAATGGGCAATGATGCCCCCGCCATAAAAACAAAAAAACTTACAGGTACAACTTCAAATCTTGACGGAGGCAATGTCTTATTGGCTCATGGTGTGAACAACAGCAAAGTAATATCGGTATGTGTGATAGTTGAATACGCCAACGGAAATTACATTCCTTCATCGTATGATGGTTCGAGCGGTTACTGGTTTGACTGGTATCTGGCAGGGGCTAATATTTATATTTGGAATAAAGCAGGAAATTGCTCTAATATTCTATCTAAACCTTTCAAAATTGTAATCACTTACGAAGAATAGACATGAAAACACTCTTTTTATTACTGATTTCGATTGCGACCTTCGCCCAAATTGGAGCAAAAACCAAGACCGCTACAACTGGCTCGTTGGTTGGTAAATGGTCGAATACCTCTTTTGGCTTCGATATGGTTTTGGTACTCAATGCCGATGGCAGCGGGAGTTTTGACGGCGAAAAAATCACTTACTCCACAAATGCTTCAAACCTAATCATAAACGAAGGCGGACAAAAAACAAATTATCAGTACTCACTGAGCGGCAATTCGCTCACACTTTCGGGCGGAGATTTAGACCAAGCCATCACTTTTACCAAAGACCAAGCCATCACTTTTACCAAAGGCGGAGGCGTTGCCACTAACAATAGCCCAACAACTACCCCAAACCCTTCAAAACCAGCGAATTCGGGCAATAATGCCGCTATCATTGGTACGTGGTCGGGCAATGGTGAAACAATGATTTTACAAGCCAACGGACAAGGCTCATACAATAATATTCCGTTTTCTTACACCGTATCGGGCAATACCCTCAACATAACTGGCAGCGGCGGCACAAGTCAAATGCAGTTTTCGGTCAGTGGCAATTACCTCACACTCAGTGGCAATGGCACGACCGCCATGCTACAAAGAGGCACGGCATACTCCAGCACACAACCTGCACAGTCGGGTGGTGGTTATCAGCAAAACCAAACTACTGGCGGAATCGACCAATCTCTCGTGGGCAAATCTACGTCAGTTCATTAAATAATCCGAGTGCAACGAGTTCATACAGCCGTTGTATAGTCATAAACGGAAATGGCACTTATGAATATTACGCCGAAGGTTCAATCAGCAGTTACGGTGGTGGTGGCTACGGAGGTTCGTCGAGTCAAAGTTCTGACAGAGGCACTTGGCGATTGGCTGGCAATCAGATTCAGGTACAATCACAAACCGAGGGATACAAAGTTTATTCGTTCGAGAAAAGAAATCACCCAAAAAACGGCGAACCCATGATAATTATTGATGGCGACCCGTATGTAACTTACTATCAAAAAGCCCCGTGGAGGTAAAATATCTATGAAAACAAGCTCAAAACTCCCATCGTTCACGCCACGACCCAAATCATTTTGGGAACGAAACTTTGCCAATGCTTTTCTCTGGATTGG
>JALOLV010000145.1 GCA_025455785.1 Spirosomataceae bacterium
ATTACTCTTGACAAAAGCTTTAATTTCCTTTTTGTCAATTGGTCTTTTTGATGTTTTTTCGGTGTGATGTTTCGACTGCTCAATCGGTACTAAACTATTTTCTTTTTCGATTTTCATGGAGGTGCTGATTGCATTGCTTGTACTAACAATCTCATCCTCAATTTTAGTCCTTTCAATTTTCTTTACTTCGCTAAGTTCTTTATTATCAATGGTTTTGGATTTATTTTTTCTTTCAAATATTTCATATGATGAAGGTTGAAATGTTGCCATTTGTTTACGACAAGAAGCAAAAAAGAGTACCGAAATAATCAAAAAAAGTATCTTCTTCATTAGGTATTGATTTTATTGAGTTCTAAAATTTCCTGTTATTTGGGTGAAAGGCTTAATTCTACAAAAAAAGGTAACAGAATTTTTATATTCTATTACCTTGATGTATTTATTAAGTAAATTTTGTCAATATTAAGCGGTTTTATGCTACCATTTTCAACTGATAGAACGAAGAACGCTCAAATTTATTACGTGCATAATCGAGTGTAACCGTAAATTTCTTAATATCCGTTCTTGATGGTAATTCGTACATGGCATCAGTAATGATTGCTTCGCAGATTGAACGTAATCCTCTTGCTCCGAGTTTGTATTCCATTGCCTGTTCGACTATGAAATCTAATACATCATCTGAGAACTCTAATTCGATTCCCTCCATCTTAAACAACTTTTTGTACTGTTTGACCAGTGCGTTTTTTGGCTCGGTCAAAATCTTACGCATGGCCGGTGCATCCAATGGGTCAAGGTACGTCAGAAGTGGCAAACGACCAATCAATTCAGGAATCAACCCAAAAGATTTTAGGTCTTGTTGGGTTACAAATCTTAGAAGATTATCATTATCCCACAAATCCAAAAGTTTGTTGTTACTTGTGAAGCCAATCGGACGAGTATTGATGCGTTTTGAAATGTGGCGGGTGATTCCGTCAAATGCACCTCCACAAATAAACAGAATATTCTCGGTGTTTACCTGAACAAGTTTCTGTTCTGGGTGCTTACGACCACCTTGAGGAGGAACATTCACAATAGAGCCTTCGAGCAATTTCAAAAGCCCCTGCTGAACGCCCTCGCCACTTACATCACGGGTAATGGATGGATTATCAGATTTACGAGCAATTTTGTCTATTTCATCAATGTAAACAATTCCACGTTCGGCCAAATCGGGATTATAATCGGCAGCTTGCAGCAATCTACTCAAAATACTCTCTACGTCTTCGCCTACATAACCAGCCTCGGTCAAAACCGTTGCATCGGCAATGGCGAAGGGTACTTGAAGGATTTTTGCAATGGTTCGTGCCAGATAAGTTTTGCCCGTGCCTGTTTCGCCAACCATGATAATATTCGATTTTTCAATATGAACATCATCGTTTTTGGTTGGTTGCATCAAGCGTTTGTAATGGTTATAAACCGCTACCGACAACACCTTTTTTGCCTCTTCTTGCCCAATTACAAATTGGTCGAGGTGTTTTTTCATCTCGATTGGTGGCTTGAGGTCAAATTTTGGTAAGTCTTTCTTTTTCTTATCTTTTTTCTGAATTCCGTAGAGTTCTTGCTGTACCAGTTCGTATCCTTGCGTTACGCATCCGTTACAGATATGGGCTTCTGTACCTGAGATAAGCAGTTCAACTTCGTTTTTTCGTCTTCCGCAAAAAGAGCAATAGGGCTGTCCGTAAGGATTCATCTAATATTTATGGATGAGATTAAATCAAAAATATTGGTAAAAGTAGTAAATTTGGTTCGCTTTTTGACTACTTTTTTATTCATTATACAAAGTTACGAAGTTTTTGCTTCGATAAAAATAGATTTTGTCATTAGTGTTTTTTCTGATAATTTGTGCGGTTTTCTAACATTTTTCCAATGCGTTTTATTCTATTCATAACTATTTTTTCTTGTTTTAAGTTTACTTTTGCCCAAAATCCACCAAAAAGAGAATTTAGAGGGGCTTGGATTGCGACCGTTTCTAACATTGATTATCCATCCAGTAAGTTTCTATCATCTGAACAGCAAAAAGCAGAATTTGTCAACATCCTCAACCAACACAAACAAGCTGGTATCAATGCGGTGGTTGTGCAAGTTCGTACCAATGGAGATGCCCTTTACCCGAGCGAATTGGAGCCTTGGGCCGAGTGGCTGACTGGTAAGCAAGGGCAAGCACCGTCTCCGTTTTATGACCCTATGGCATTTATGATTGAAGAATGTCGAAAACGAGGGATGGAGTTTCATGCTTGGTTGAATCCCTATCGTGCGGTTGCTAATGTCAATACTTCACAAATTGCCGATAATCATATCGCTAAAAAACGGCCTGATTTGCTTCTTGCCTATGGAAATTTACGAATCTTAGACCCCGGTCATCCTGAATCTCGCGAATGGGTTACGAAAGTTGTGACGGATATTGTTAGAAGATACGATGTTGATGGAATCCATTTCGACGATTATTTTTATCCGTATCCAGTTTCGGGACAGACACTAAATGATGATGCAACTTTTACAAAATTTAATCGTGGATTTACAAATCGTGCCGATTGGCGTAGAGAAAATGTTGATTTATTGATAAAAATGGTTTCGGACAGCATTAAGTCGGTCAAACCATTTGTGAAATTTGGAATTTCACCTTTCGGGATTTGGCAAAATAAATCAACCAGTCAACTGCTCGGTTCGGATACTCGTGGACTCGAAAGTTACAACGATATTTTTGCTAATTCTATCAAATGGACTCAGCAGGGGTGGGTAGATTACATGGCTCCACAGTTGTATTGGTATATTGGTTTTTCGGTTGCTGATTACGATAAATTAACTAAATGGTGGGCTTCAAATGCCAATAATCGCCATCTGTACATTGGTCAGGCAATTTACCGAGTCAATGCCGATGCCAATTGGAATGCCAATGAGATTCCGAAACAAATAAGACTAAATCGTACAACATCAGGTGTAAATGGAAGTATATTTTACAATACGACTTTCTTAAACCGAAATCCTCTTGGAGTTCGAGATTCGGTTATCAATAATTTTTTCAAATACCCGGCTCTACCTCCAGCAATGCCTTGGAAGAAAGCAAATCAGCCAAATGCCCCAACTGGTTTGATTGCTACATTAATTCAGAATGAAATACAATTGAAGTGGAATAAAGCCCAATCATTAGCGAACGAAATTGACAAAGTCAAGCGATACGTAATTTACCGATTTATCAATGACGAAAAAATAGATTTGAATAATGCTAAGGCGATTCGATATATTACTAATTCGGATGAAAATTCATTTACAGATTCAGAAATTAATTCGGCATTGAAATACACTTACGTGGTTACAGCCTTAGATAGATTACACAACGAAAGTACACCTACTAACGAAGCAAGCGTACAAGTCATTACTCAAATCGAAGATGAACCCGAAGTTGCCGAAACCGAACTTTTTCAGAATTTCCCGAATCCATTCACCAACAAAACGTATATAACTTATTTTCTTTCTAAAGGTTCTTGGGTGAAGCTACGAATCTTAGATAATTTAGGCGTTGAGAGATTACTATTGGTCGATGAATGGCAGTCAGTTGGCTTGCAGAGTATCGAGTTTAATAACAAGTCTTTGCCCCAAGGGGTTTATATGTATTCAATCGAAACCTCTGATATTATGCTCACCAAACGCATGGTTGTGGAGTAAAAAAAGCCCAAAGATTATGCTTTGGGCTTGGATTTATTCATGAATCGGTTTACCTCGAAATTTAAGACTTGTGCCTGCTCGTCCAGCAAAATGAGAGCGAATTTCGGCAGCTATCGAAACAGCTATTTCTTCGGGAGTCGTAGCACCAATATCTAAACCAATTGGATTGTGGATTCTTTTTAGGTCATCCTCCGAAATCGAAACCCCTTCTTCGGCCATTCTATCATACATTTTTTTATTGCGTTTGGCTGGGCCGAGCATCCCGATATACGAAACCTCTGTTTTGAGTAGTTTCAATAAATTAAGGTAGTCGTTTTCGTAATCGTGCGACATCAAAACAACGGCAGTATAAGTATCAATTACAGGATTGGCGTCTTTTGGAAGAACTTCATCGGCAGTTTGAAATAACGAAGAATGTACTTTCTGCGGATTACAAATAACGGAAACTTTCCAGCCTAATTCTTTGGCTATTCTGACCATCGGATAAATGTCGTAATTGGTTCCGTAAAGCACTAAATGTATATCAGGCAGCAGGACTTCAATAAAAATCTTAACTTCGTTACCGTCTTCTAAAATATAGTTTTTGGGTAACGAACGTCCAGTTTTTAAACACAAATTGAGGTCATCAATAATTTGACTTTTAATTTCATTTATTGGGAATACCTCGCCAAACTTTTCGTCTGAATCGTAACGAAAAACATCGCCCATTTGGAGGTTTGTAATCGGCCTTTTTAAACCCAAAACTGTGATTGCTGCGTTTGGAGTACGTTTACCGACTAAATCTTTAACTTGCAGAATTGCATTATTCGGATTTTCGGGGTTCAAAGGTGTTATTAATACATCAATAATACCATTACAACCTAAACCAACTCCGATTTGATAGGGGTCATCATCAGAAGTATCGTACGTTATCAGCGTTGGTTTGTTCTGTGACATCGTCAGACGTGCCTTTTTGAGTGCATCACCTTCGAGGCAGCCACCACTTATACCACCAATCCACTCGCCCGATTCCATCACCAGCATCCTCGCACCTGTTCTACGATAAGACGAGCCTTCTACTCTTACGACTGTTGCCAGAGCGGCTTTATTTTTTGAAAAATCTATCTTATTGTACTCTTCAATTATTGTTTTTAACTCTTTCATTTAATCAAATATTTGAAAAGGATTATTTCCAAATATACATAACGGTTTAAAACGAGAAAATGATTTTTTTTACTGAAAAAAACGCAGATGATTCAGAAAAAAGGCACCGAAACCCCAGTGCCTTTTTGATAATTAATGAGATTCTCGATTGACCTCACTTCCAGATTTACCAATCAAAAAGTTCAAATCGGCTCCTTCGTGCGATTGATTCACAGTTTCGATATAAAGTTTTATATACCCACGATTGTATCCCAAATCTATGGCTTGCCAGTTTTTGCGTCTTTCGGCGATTTCTTCATCGCTTACATGCCAGTGAATTTTACGGTTGGGTACATCAACCTCAATCAAATCTCCATTTTGTACCAAAGCCAAATTACCCCCAACCGCCGATTCGGGCGAAGCATGTAAGAAAACTGTTCCGTAGGCTGTTCCACTCATACGAGCATCCGAAATCCTGACCATATCGGTTATTCCTTTTTCGAGAATTTTTTTAGGCAATGCCATGTTTCCAACCTCTGGCATACCGGGATAGCCTTTTGGCCCAACGTTTTTCATAACCATCACACAAGTTTCATCGATTTCGAGTTCTGGGTCATCAATTCTTGCATGATAATCTTCAATGGTTTCAAAAACCACAGCTTTTCCCTTATGTTGGAGTAGGTGAGGAGATGCTGCAGATACTTTTATGACTGCTCCATTCTCACAAAGGTTGCCTTTTACAACGGCGATTCCTCCCTCATCAATCATTGGCTTTGAAGATGGGAAAATCACTTCTTCATTCCAATTTTTGGCATCAGCCGAATTATCCACAATACTTTTTCCGTTTACCGAAATCGTATCTTTACGAAGATGGTTTTGAATTTCTTTGATGACAACTGGTAATCCACCCGCATAAAAGAAATCCTCCATTAGGTATTTGCCCGATGGCATAAGATTGACCAAAAGTGGGATTTTACTACCAATTTTGTCGAAATCATCGAGGTTTACTTCAACACCAATCCGGGCTGCAATTGCCAATAAGTGCAATATCAGGTTTGTCGAACCACCTACGGCGGCATTAACCATGATGGCATTCTCGAATGCTCCTCTGGTCAAAACCTTCGACATCGTTAGATTCTCTTTAACCATCTCAACGGCTCTGATTCCGCTCATGTGAGCCATCATTTTCTTTCGAGAATCGGCGGCTGGAATCGCAGCAATACCGGGTAAGGTTAAACCGAGGGCTTCAACCATACAAGCCATAGTAGAAGCAGTACCCATCGTTGAGCAATGCCCTATGCTACGGCTCATACAAGATTCGGCTTCTTCAAATTCTGCTTCTGTCATTTCGCCCCGTTTTCGTGCTTCATCAAATCGCCAAACGTCTGTACCAGACCCAATTGTTCGACCCTGAAAACGCCCATTTAGCATTGGCCCACCCGGAACAACGATTGTCGGTAAATCTACACTGGCAGCACCCATTACGAGCGATGGCGTAGTTTTGTCGCATCCTGTTAGCAACACAATTGCATCAAACGGATTTCCTCGAATACTCTCTTCGACCGACATCGAAGCTAAATTTCTATACAGCATGGCGGTAGGACGAATGAGGGTCTCACCGAGCGACATAACGGGGAATTCGAGCGGAAAACCGCCAGCTTCGTAAACGCCGTTTTTGACTGATTGTGCAATCTCACGGAAATGACCGTTACATGGTGTTACTTCAGACCATGTGTTGCAAATACCAATAACTGGCTTGCCCTTAAATTGGTGGGCAGGGTATCCCTGATTTTTTATCCAGCTACGGTAAATCATGCCATCTTTGCCTTCTTTACCAAACCAATCTTGGCTACGTAATTTTTGAGTAGTTTTTTGTTCAGACATTTGATTGAATAGAATAAGAATTTCTATAAAAAGGTATTGAAATATTACGAAAGTCGCAATATTTTTTGTTTTTTTGCAGCCAATTTAATTAATAATATGAACATTAATATTATCAACACTCGTTTTAATACGGTAATGTATTGATAATCAATGTTTTATTTTTTGAATTAATTACTCCAGAATTTAAAATAAATTGTAGTATTTGAGTTTGTGTGATTTACTTTGAATATCTTTATTCGATTTGATTTTTATAGATATTTATCACAGATAACCAAACAATTGTACTTGTACCCAAAATAGTTACTTTTATGAACTTATTTGATACATTGAATGAGGCTTTGAACGAAGATGTCGTATCAAAAATTGCCAAATTAACAGACGAAGAACCTTCAAGAACTCGAAAAGCCTTAGATGGTATCATGTACACGCTCGTTGCGGGATTAATCCGCCGTACTGGGAGTACAATGAGCGTTAATATGCTTTTTAATCAGATTCAAAAGGGTAGCAAAGGTGGCGATTTGATTACATCGCCGATGAGTTACTTGGAGAAAAAAGATAAATTAGAAGATGTAACCAAAAATGGCGAAGGGCTCGTAAGCCAGATTTTCCCAGCTTATAAAAGTCCACTTATCAGCATGATTGGTACTTATGCTGGCATCAAAAAGAATTCTTCAACGATGTATTCTGCATTGATGGCTCCAATGCTGATTGATGCTGTTAGTAAAGAAATATCTGACAAAAAATTGGATGTTGATGGTTTGGTGAATTATCTTATCGAACACCACGAGCCACTTTTTCAGAAAGCCCCCGAAGATTTGATGGAGAAAATGATTCCTTCTCTTGGGCTTCAAGAATTAACATCAGGAAGATTTGTTGCAACCAAACGTGCTGCGGCAATTTCTTCATCGCCAAAGCAAGCACCTGTAAAGCCAGTTTCGAGTTTAGATAGAGCTGCATCTTCTGACAACGAAGAGTTTTCTTCTTCTGGCTCGCCTTTGCCGCTCAAATGGTTATTGATTGGGCTCGGAGCTGTCATCTTGATTGCTGGTGGAATTTATTACTATTATAATTATTATCAACCTTCGGTCGATG
>JALOLV010000511.1 GCA_025455785.1 Spirosomataceae bacterium
GGCTCTTGCCCTTGTGGTGTCTCGCTCGCTTCGGGTTGCCATATAACTCGGACACATCGTTCCGCCCGTAATTTCGGTTTTTCGACAATCGCCCGAACCACTGCATTTTTCAGCCAAACGCAACATTCCGCCTTGATTATTGAACTGATAAACCGTTTGAATGGCTGGTGCAGGGTCTTCGGTATTATATCGAAGAAAAGCATCCATTGGAGGGGTATCAGTAATTTTGCCTTGATTAAAAATACCTTTGGGGTCAAAAATTTGCTTGATTTCTTTGAAAAGAGCGTAGTTTTTTTCGCCCATCATCATCGGAATAAACTCCCCTCGTAGTCGCCCGTCGCCATGTTCGCCCGAGAGTGAACCACCGTACGATTTTACCAAAGTTGCCGTTTGTTCCAAAATGCTTCTAAATTGCTTTAGACCCTCTTTTGATTTTAGATTAATGATTGGTTCAACGTGTAGTTCTCCCGCTCCTGCGTGAGCATACATTGAATATTGCACTTGAAAAGAATTCAGAATTTTTTCTAAGTTTTCGATGTAATCGGGCAATTCTTCGGGCGAAACGGCACAATCTTCAATCAAATTGACGGGTTTGGCATCGCCTTCCACATTTCGTAAAAGTCCCAAACCAGCTTTTCGTACCTCCCATGCTTTTTTACAATTATCATCGGTCAAAATCGGGAAAGCATACCCTAAATTTTGAGCTTTTAAATCAGCAATTAAATTTTGGCAACGTTTTAATAAATTTTCTTGGGTTTCTTCAAAAAACTCTACCATCAAAATCGCTTTCGGTTCGCCTTCAATAAAAAAGCGATTCTTGGCTTGTTCGGTATTTGTTTTGGTAAATTCAAGAATAAAATCATCGACCAATTCCGATGCCGCACAGCCGTGATTTAACGCCACTAAATTTGCTAAAAGTGCCTCACGGATACTTTGGGCGTGAATTGCCACCATGCCCACACAGGCAGGCGGTAGGTCAATGAGTTGCAGTTTGGCTTCTGTAATTAGGCAAAGTGTACCTTCCGACCCAGCAATGAGTTTATTCAAATTAAAGGGTTTTTCGGCAGGGAAACTGACCATTTCTAACACTTCATCAAGGGCATAACCCGTATTTCGTCGTTTGATACTTTTTTTCGGAAAACCTTCCAAAATGGCTTTTTGGTTGGTTTCTTGGTGCATCAAACGGTCGATATTTCGATATATTTCGGCTTCTTTGCTATTTCCAGTAATTTTTTCTTGGTATTCAAAAGGTTTAAGATTCTGAAAAATTGCTTCACTGCCATCGGATAGCAGCACTTTGGTTTCCAATAAATTATCACTGGTTGTTCCCCAAATGATAGAGTGCAAACCACAAGAATTATTGCCAATCATGCCACCAATCATGGCACGATTGGCAGTAGAAGTTTCAGGTCCAAACATCAAGCCATAAGGTTTCAGGTAAGCATTCAAATCATCACGAATGACACCTGGTTGCACTCTGACCCATTTTTCGGTAGTATTTACTTCCAAAATTTGATTAAAATATTTTGAAATATCCACCACCAAACCATTACCTACCACTTGTCCCGCCAACGAAGTTCCCGCCGCTCTTGGAATGAGCGTAAGCGACTCGTTTTCGGAGGCAAAGGCAATCAGTTTTTTGAGGTCAGATTCATTTTTTGGAATCGCTACTGCCACTGGTTTTTCCTGATATTCAGAGGCATCGGTGGCATATACCCGCTTAATGGCTTCATCAAGTGTAGTATTTTGAAAATAGAGTTCGCCCTCAAAAGTTGATTTTAATGTGTCAAATTTATTCATCTACAATTTAATTAAGCTGTATTTTTAACTCATAAAACAGATTCTTGCTTACCCTTTTTTGTTAAAAGCAATCAAAATACCACAAATAATAATCAAGAAAATTCCGACAAAACTTGTCTCATTGGGCAGTGATTCTCCAATAAATTGCCCCAAAAGTATAGAAAAAAGAATCCGAGTGTGAAGGCTTTGGTAATATTTATTTGCCCCAATAATGCTGTAATACCCAATGCCGCTATCAAAAACCACTCATTTCCAGTAGGCATGATGGGTGGTGCAAACAGAAAAGCAGGCTCTTCTATTTGAAAAAAATAACCAATTACCATCATGCCCAAAGGTGTAATGACTCCCACCGACATAAAAACCAAAACAATGATTCGGTTTTCGTAGAATTTGCTCAATTCGGCAATACTCAGATAAGCAATAGCGGCAATGACGGCGTAGAAAATGCCGATGCTATGAGCAAAAACATTATCGCCATCGAACTTAAATTGTGGAAAGAAAATTAGACAAATCCCTGCAAAACCTAACAAAATGGCAAGCCATTCAATCGTCTTGATACTTTTTTTAAGAATAAATGCCGAAATCACCAACAAAAATATCGGGTATGATTGCTGGTAAGTAATGGCTTCTGCCAAACCAATTTTTATGATGGCATAAAAGTTTGCCAAGATTGCCAAGCCTCCCAAAAATCCACGCACAAATAAAAGCCCACCACGACCACCTTTTTGCACCAATGGCGTACTGAACACGAGCCAAAGCACGTACAGTACGCCAAAGATATTTCTGAAAAAGACCACTTCCATGGCACTCAATCGCTGG
>JALOLV010000512.1 GCA_025455785.1 Spirosomataceae bacterium
GCTGATTTCAGCATATCACGACGTGAGAATTTTTTCATTTATGGTTGAATAGTTTGGTTGAATTCTCAAAACCCTGTCAGTCGTTGAAAACGCTGACAGGGTTAATGTTGATGTTTCTTTACAATCTCGGAATCGTCAAGCCTCCGTCAATCATAAAAACGCTTCCGGTCGAATACGGGAAATCTCCAATTGCCAATGCCGCCACCGCTCGACCAATGTCGTCGGGGTAGCCCCAACGTTTCTGAACTGTCAAACCGTTTTCAATCAAATTGTCGTACTTTTCGGTTACTGTGGCTGTCATATCGGTTTTGATAACCCCCGGACGAACTTCGTAAACATTGATACCATACTCACCCAAACGAGCCGCAAAAAGCTGAGTGTTCATCGCAATTCCAGCTTTAGAAACGCAATATTCTCCACGGTTTACCGATGCAACCGTTGCCGATATTGACGAAATATTTATGATACTTCCTTGAAAATCAGCGTATTTTTCTTTTTGTTGAATCATCCAATTTGCAACCGATTGAGTCAAAAAGTAGTTAGCTTTTAAATTAGTATCTAAGACATAATCATAACTTTCTTCGGTAGTGGCTAAAACATCATTTCTAACTTTTGGAGCAACACCAGCGTTGTTTACAAGTACGTCTAATCTACCATAATGATTTTTTATTTGGCTAAGCATCGCGGCTCTATCTCTAAGCATCGCGGCTCTATCTTCTCTTGAAGCCACATTTCCTTGGCAATAAATCACATCAACACCGTAACTTTTTAAATGGTCGATTACGTCTGCTACCGAATCAGCATTTCGCATTCCATTGATTGCCAAATCGAATCCTTTTTTTGCTAAATGTTCCGAAATTCCTAAGCCTATTCCTCGACTTCCTCCCGTTATAAATGCAACTGCCATTTTTATCTGTTCAAAAAATATTCTTTAAACTCTTGAATTTCTGCTTTTTCGATTTCAATGTATTTTTCAAAAATTTTGCTACCGACTTGGGTTTTAATCGCCGAGATACTAACATCAATTAACCTTAAACCCTTATCAGTCAATAAGATGTTATCGTAAGCTAAACCTCCAATGTTAGAGGGGCGTTTCAAATCTCTATGAACAAAACCAGCTTTATGGAGTTCATCTATTTTATTTTCAAAAACATCAAACCACAACTCACGCCTCTCCACTTCATACGCACGATAATCTATTGGGTATAACCTCTCCATTACCAACATTTCGGCATCTAAAGTTTCATCAAAATCTAACCTAATAAATTTTACTACCAAATCATTGATTTGATTAGCAAACTTCATTTTTTCAGTTTCTGAACCAATATCCGAGCGAGTATCGTCAGTAAATAATTTGGCAACTTCGGTATCTGATAAAACAATAACGGTATTATTTGCCCCTGACGATAGTTTTCTTGGGTATTTCATTTGATGAATGATTAATACGCCAAATTAAACAATTTTTACAAACTATCTTTAATAGCTTTTAACTGCTCGGCTTCGGGCAGTTTTTTGTAAAGTGTATCTAACGGATAACACCCCGAAATCAATCCATTTCTTGGGGCGGTTGTACAATCTGAGAAAGTTCGACAAATGAGTTTTCTTTCGAGCAAATTGCCACTAAGCATATCGGCTGGCATGGTTGGGTAGGAGAGAACCATTCTACCAAAACCGACTGAATCAGCCATTCCATTGCGTAATACATATTGTCCAACATTTGGCAACCATTCTTGCAAATAAGAATACCCCGAACCGATGATTACCAACTCTGGGAACTCCTTCTTTAATTCTGCCGTAACATCAATTTGTCGTTTTACACCTGCCATCGGTTCTTCGGGTGGAAGGTAACCATCTGACGGTGGGAAAATCGCTGGACGCATCAAATGCGGATTGTAGTATGGACTACCACCTGTTATACAAATTAGCTGAATACCAAGGCTTTGAGCCAAACTCAAAAATGCTTTGGTTTCGGTTAGGTCGATTTTCAGACCGCTATCATCCGAACCAAATGCGTAAGGATATTTATCTATTGGTTCGGGAGTACCGACATCTTCGATTCCTTTTTTGAATGGTAGAAAATCAAATGCACTCAAACGAACCCCGATTTCGAGACCTGGAGCCGCTTTATTGATTCCTTCGACAATATTTTGCAAGAATCTCGTTCTATTTTCAAAGCTCCCACCGTATTTTCCTTCACGGTCAATTGCACTTAAAAATTCATGTCCTAAATAACCGTGGCAATGTTTAATATCTACAAAGTCGTAGCCAGCTTTTTGAGCCAATACTGCCGCTTTTACATATTTTTCGATGAGTTCATCAATATCTTCATCGGTCATTGTTTGGGTTTCGGGATTCACATGAAATTTGGCATCGAGAAAAGGATGTGAATACAAAACTTTCGATTCAAATTTTTTATGGTCATTTGGTTTACAGAATCTTCCTGAATGAGTGAGTTGCAAACCAATCACAAGGTCTTCGGTTGTGCCGAATTTTTCGAGGTGATTATCAATTACAATTTGGCGAAGGTTTACAAATTCCTCAAAATTATCATCGCTCATGTATAATTGATTAGGATTTGCACGA
>JALOLV010000146.1 GCA_025455785.1 Spirosomataceae bacterium
AATAAACGCATGATTTCGGTGGACATTTCGGGGTCGAGATTCCCCGTAGGTTCGTCGGCAAGAATGATTTGTGGATTATTGAGTAATGCTCTCGCAATGGCGATTCGCTGCTGTTCGCCTCCCGAAAGTTGATGTGGCATTTTTTCGAGGACATTTGGTAAATGAACCTGACTCAAAACCTTTTCGATTCTTTCGTCCATTTCTTCTTTATTTGTCAGACCCATTGCCTTGAGGTAGAATCGCAGGTTTTTCTCAACGTTTCTATCACTCAATAACTGAAAATCCTGAAAAACAATCCCAATTTTACGTCTTAGATACGGGATTTCGGAGCGTTTTAATTGATGGAGTGTATGCCCTGCCACAACGGCCGTACCCTCTACAAGCCATAAATCGGCGTAAAGTGTTTGCAGAAGTGACGATTTGCCGCTACCAGTACGCCCAATAAGATAGACAAATTCTCCTTCTTGAATCTCGAAATTGACATTCGATAAGATTAGCTGTTCTCTTTGGTAGATATTTACGTTTTGGAGCGAAATTACGGACATCTTTCTAAAATTCTCAGTTTAAAATTTACAATTCACAGTTTATAGAATCTATCCATAAACCGTGAATTACAAACTATAAATTTATTTTTGATTTGCCTTAGCGTGGTCAGCAAGGAATTTTGCCAAACCGCTGTCAGTCAATGGGTGATTCAACAATGCCATGATTGCCGACAATGGGCCTGTCATTACATCTGAGCCAATCTTAGCACAATTGATGATGTGCATTGGGTGGCGTACCGAAGCCGCTAAGATTTGGGTTTCGTAGCCGTAATTATCGTAAATCAAACGAATGTCTTCGATAAGTTGAAGTCCGTCAGTCGAAATATCATCCAAACGGCCGACGAATGGCGACACGTATGTTGCTCCAGCTTTGGCAGCCAAAAGAGCTTGACCAGCCGAGAAAACCAATGTACAGTTGGTTTTGATACCTCTTTCGGTGAAATATTTGATAGCTTTTACGCCGTCTTTAATCATCGGAACTTTCACTACGATTTGCTCGTCGATTTCGGCCAATTCTTCACCCTCACGGATAATCCCCTCAAAATCGGTTGCGATAACTTCTGCACTTACATCACCATCTACGATTTCGCAGATTGCTTTGTAATGACGCATTACATTGTCTTTGCCAGAGATTCCTTCTTTAGCCATCAACGAAGGGTTGGTTGTTACACCATCTAAAACGCCTAAATCTTGAGCTTCTTGAATTTCTTTGAGAGAGGCGGTATCAATAAAAAATTTCATGTTTTTGGTTATTTTTTTATTTGTACAAAGGTAGCTGAAAGTTTGGGGATATAAAAATTTGTTTTTCTGTCATTGTGGCTTATATTTGGCCAATTATTCCACTCAAACCGCTTCTTAATAATGGAATTCCTACTAATACCGCCTCTGATAATTGTAGTCATTTTACTCTCGATTTACCCAATCTACAAACTGTACCAACACCTAAAAATTACCAAGGCATCAAATTGGGCATGGTTTGGATTCATCATTCTGATGCTAAAATTTTGTTCGGCCAACCACACCGAAACCGTATATAAAGATTCTCCAAAATCAGTCAATACTGCTACATCAGACACACCCTACTTTTCGGGGATAACAACCAAACCTTTTGGGAATATCAAGTATTTATCTATTCAGTTTGATAATTCGAGAGTCAGAAATTTAAACATCTTACTAAAAAACGACGGCTGGTTTGAAGAAAAAACTGACCCATTCATCAAAACTACTGATATCGAGAATGTTCATCATTCGGGAGATGATTTGATAATCGATATTTACAAAGTGAATGTTAGCAAAATAAAGATGATTCCCTACACTTCGTATGAAGGAATTGATATAAAAATAAAGTGCAGTTTGGTGGACGGAAAGTGCCGGGTTATAGAAGGAAACAAAGAGTACTATTTCGACACTGATAAAGTAGAATAAAAAAGGCAAATTCACCGCTACGACCACCTACCCTTGCATTCTTCCGACTCTGGGGGATTCAGCAGGAGCTGGTAATTTGCCGTCACAAAAGTACAAAAATTTATCAGAATGACAAAGCCGAATCCGAAAAATTGATAAACAATATTATCTCTCACGACAAAACATAAGCCTAATAAACTTCAGAAAATCGAAACTTTTTAGAGTAAATCCTTGATAATCACACGCATTGGGGTATATCTTCGCAATAAAAATACTAATTGGTATCTTTTATGGGCAAGGCCGCAGAAACACGAAAAATTCTACTTCAAAAAGCATTTGAGCTTATTTATATCAACGGTTATCAGGCTACAAGCGTCGATGATATTTTGGCCACGACCAATGTAACCAAGGGAGCGTTCTACTATCATTTCAAAAACAAAGAAGAAATGGGGCTTGCAGTCATCAAAGAACTCATGCACGATACGATGCAAAGCCAAATGATTGAGCCAATGTTATCTGCCCCTAACCCACTCGACATTATTTATAAAATCATGCACGATTTGCTACTCGAAACTCCGTTTTTGCAGATAAAATACGGATGTCCTACCCATAACCTCATTCAAGAGATGGCCCCACTCAACGAAAATTTCCGAGAAGCATTGCTCGAAGTAATGGCATCTACCCAAAAAAAATTTGAAACCGCTCTTAAAAACGCAATTGATAACCGAACCATAAAAACCACTACAAACGTCAAGCAGGTTGCTAATTTTATTATTACGGGCTATGCTGGTATCCGCAATATTGGTAAACTCTACACATCCGACGAATGCTACCATTTGTATCTAAATGAATTGAAATCTTACCTGAATAGTCTTAGGACTTAACGCAGCACAAAAACAATAGAAACATACTAATTAGTATTTTATTCTCTAAAAACATACCAATTGGTATGTTTTGTATTTATATTTGTGAATCAAAACAATTCTTTATGTATTACACATTAATTACTCTACATTCTGTATTTAGATGGTTGGTCTTACTAAGCCTAATTTATACCATTTTTAGAGCGTCAATAGGTTATTTTGGTGGTGCTAAATTTACCAAAACCGATAATACAATTCGGCACTGGACAGCCACAATAGCCCATATCCAACTCCTAATTGGGATGATACTTTACACACAAAGTCCGATTATAAAATACTTTTGGAATGATTTCAAACAAGCATCAACATCATTAGATACGGTTTTCTTTGGATTAATACACCTGATTTTGATGCTAATCGCCATTGTTATTCTGACGATTGGCTCGGCATTAGCAAAGCGTCAGGAAACCGATGAGCAGAAGTTCAGAACCATGCTCGTATGGTTTTCGATAGCCCTCCTACTCATATTTGTTGCTATCCCGTGGCCTTTTTCGCCATTGGCCAACAGACCTTTATTGAGAACATTCTAAACCATCCGAAAAAACAATGAAAACAAACCTAAGTAGATTAAGAATTATTGGCTTTTTAGAAGGAGTATCGTTGCTGATTTTGATATTTGTTGCCGTGCCAATAAAGTATTGGGCGGGGAATCCTTCATTAGTCAAGGCAATCGGGCCGATTCATGGGGCATTATTTTTACTATTTGTATTTAGTGCAATCAGTACAGGTGTTGAGCAAAAATGGAGTTTCAAAGAAATCACATGGAAGGTACTACTGGCATGCCTAATACCATTCGGGACATTCTATATTGATTACAAAATCTTGAGGAAATTGAACTAATGAGCCGATTCGTAGCTGATTTATTGTCGAAAACCCCTACATTTGTAAAAATAATGTATGATTTATGGATATTTATGTAGGGAGTATTCCTTTTAAGTGGAAAGAAGAACGCCTGAGAGAGATTTTTGAGGAGTATGGCGAAGTAGAATCTGCCACGATTATCATCGACAAGGTTACTCGCCAAAATAAAGGTTTTGGGTTTGTGGTGATGACCTACGAAGAAGAAGGCCGCAAAGCTGTAAAAGCCCTAAATGGTGCCGAAATTGACGGCCGAACGATTGTTGTGAATATCTCAGTACCTAAAAAACGTGAGGAGAAAAAAGAAGTGAAGCCAAGGTTTAGCCAAGAAAAACCAGATAAAAAAGGCTGGAAACCATTTAAAGGGAACAACAAAGGCAAGAGGTTCTAACTTTTTAGCCGATTGAGATACCGCCAAAATCTTTCTGGATTTTGGCTTTCTATTTTTGATTCTACAAATCTAACCGTACCAGTACCCGAATCGCTCAATAAATTGGCTTTGGCTAATACATTCTTTAAATGTCGAGCCGTGCCTTTATTGCCATCTACGGCTATCAGATTCGGGAAGTTTTCTTCGATTAAATCCTCAAAATACGTAAAATGCGTACAACCCAAGACAATGTATCGGTGCTGGTCAATGTCAAATTTAGCAAATTCTTCTTTTAAATATCCCAACACGTCGGGCGATTCAAACTGCTCTCTTTCGGCAAACTCTACGAGTTTTGGCAGCGGTAATCTATCGACTAAATGGTTGATGTCGAGCGAATTAATCAGATTCTCAAATCGGTCGGCTTTAAGTGTTACGGGTGTGGCACAAGCCAAAATACGTTTATTTTCTTTGTTATTATCGAAGGCAACTTTAACGGCTGGCTGAATTGCCACAATCGGGAAATCGTATTTGCTTCGGAGGTATTCGACAGCGACATTGGTAGCGGTGTTGCAAGCCAAAACGATGGCTTTGCAGCCTTGTTCACGAAGATAAAGCACAGCTTCTTCGACAAAACCTTTGATTTGTTCGGGCGTTTTGTAAGAATACGGAACGTTCTCAGTATCAGCAAAATAGATAAAATCTTCGTGCGGAAGCGTGTGCATTAGCTCATGCAAAAGGGTTAATCCGCCGATACCAGAATCAAAAACGCCAATCATTGAGGTTTATAAAATGTACGGTACAAACTTTGAGTTTTGCGGAGAATAAGTCAAGGGATGAATTTATACAGACTTTTTTGTGAGTTTCAAACCAAAAGATACCAAATGGTCAAAATCATTATCTAAACTCCACAATTCTAAATCATAAAATAACGCAATAGCCGCAATCCAAATATCATTCTTACCCATATTCCTTGGAGTTTTTTCAGTCAGCGGGTTCATCTTGAGCCTATTCTGACTGTAAGCGTCAATTTGTGCGTAATGCTGTATGATTTCAGAGTGAATGTCAGCAATTGGTAGTTTTTGAATAATATTTTCCAAGACTAACAACTTTTGTGCACCCCAATCAGCTTTCAATGCAAATGCTTGCAGTTCTCCGACCACTACAATTGGAAGGATACCTCTTGGAGAGATAGACTGCTTTCTACGAATATGCTGTAATACTACATTGGTATCAAGAATCATCTCTCAATAATTTTTCCATTTCATCCCATTGCTCTTCGGTAAAACCTAAATCTGGGATATTGATGGGTTCTTTGAGTGCTACCAAATCCAAAAAATTCTCAATTCCTCCCACTCTCTTGATTTGCTCAGGCGAGTAAATGTTCAATTTACCTTTCTGAATAGGAAGGATTGGAATATTAGCTATTTTTTTTGTTGTAATCATACCCAAAGTTTTTACCAAATATAATAATATAATTCTACGCCCAACCTTTCTTTTTCTTCTTTTTAGGAGATTCTACAATTTGCTCAATCGCTTCTTTTTTCTTGCTCGATAGCAATCTTTCGGCTAAATCTGGGCGATTGAGTTTCTGTAAGCGACTACGAATCCAACCCCTAAATTCGGGCTTATACCAAAAGAAATAACGATTTTGAGCTTGTTTTTCTTCGCGGGTTTTGGCTGTTTTTACTGGCTGAAGTGTATAAGGATGCACTCCTGTATAATAAATCACCTCGGCAACGGTCATTGGGGTTGGTGTAAAGTCTTGCACTTGCTCCAAATGAAAACCTAAGTCTTTGGTCTCGGCCGCAAGATTTGCCATATCTGCCTCTTCACAACCAGGGTGCGACGATATAAAATAAGGCACCAAAGGCTGATTTAGGTTATTTTTCTCGTTGATGGTGTCGTATTTTTCTTTGAATTTCTTGAAATACTTAAACGATGGTTTACGCATTACACGCAGTGTATCGTCGGCGGTATGTTCGGGGGCAACTTTCAATCGTCCCGAAACGTGGCGAGTAACCAACTGCTCCATGTATTCGTCGTGGTTGCCGTCTTGGTTATTTTTATTGAAATCATCCACCAATAAATCATAACGAATGCCCGACCCCACAAAGGCTTTTTTGACTTTCGGATTGGCATCTACTTTTCGGTAAATCTCGGTGATTGGTTTATGCGATGTATCGAGATTAGAACAGATTACGGGATGAATACAACTCGGAGCTTGACAACGATTACAGATAGACTCATCTTTGCCTTTCATGCGGTACATATTGGCCGAAGGTCCGCCCAAATCAGAGATATAGCCTTTAAATTCGGGATGTTTTGTAATCTCATCAACTTCTTTCAAAATCGATTTTTCACTCCTCGAAGCAATAAATTTGCCTTGATGTGCCGAAATCGTACAGAAACTACATCCACCAAAGCATCCTCGGTGCATATTGACCGAGAATTTTATCATTTCATAAGCAGGGATTGTTCCTCTTTTCTTATACTTGGGATGCGGCAAACGAGTATATGGCAAATCGAACGATTTATCCATTTCGGCTTCGTCCATTGTTTTAAATGGTGGATTTATTACCAAAATCTTTTTACCAACGTGCTGGATAATCCTGTTTGCCTGCCATTTATTTGACTCAACCTCAACGATTTTGAAGTTTGAAGCGTATTTAATTTTATCTTTCAAACAGACTTCGTGGCTTGCTAATTCGATTGTCTCCCAATTATTATATTTCAATAGTTCTTCGGCCGAATCCTGCAAATATCCAATCTGATTAACATTACGAATAGAACCCATCGGAACGCCCTTCTTGACCAATTTCAAAATCTCTCGCAATGGCTGTTCGCCCATTCCATAAACCAATAAATCTGCACCCGAATCAACCAAAATCGAAGGCATGAGCTTATCTTGCCAATAATCATAATGTGTAACCCTACGCAACGATGCCTCGATGCCACCTATCAGAACAGGTACATCGGGATAAATCTCTTTGAGTATTTTTGTATAAACCGTCGTGGCGTAATCTGGCCGATAACCTGCTTCTCCGCCCGGTGTATAGGAATCATTGGAACGAAGGCGTTTGTTGGCTGTGTAGTGGTTCACCATCGAATCCATACAACCCGCCGTAACCCCAAAAAAGTATTTTGGACGACCGAATTTCTTAAAATCACGCAAATCATCTTTCCAGTTGGGTTGAGCTACAATGGCCACCCTAAAGCCTTCGCTTTCGATAATACGACCGATTACGGCTGTACCAAATGCAGGGTGGTCCACGTACGCATCACCCGAAATCAGTACAACATCTACATCGTCCCAGCCTCTTTTTTCAACTTCTTTTTTGGTGAGAGGCAACCAGTCGGTTATTGGTCTTTCTTCAATCATAATACAAAATTACGCAAGAAATATCGAAAAAAACTACGATTAGGGTGGATTGATAGATTTTATCAATTATCATTCAAACACAAACGCCGATGAAATGTTTCATCGGCGTTTGTTATATTTTTTGATTTTCTGATACGATTAGTCAACCAAAACAGCCTTACCAGCCACCACGTCGTCTTCGACATGTTTGTATTTGACGTCACGTTTTACAGTGCCATCTCTGTACTGCACACTTACTCGCTGATTGCGGTCGGCAATTTTTTGGTTACGTGCAGGTGTTATTACAGCAG
>JALOLV010000513.1 GCA_025455785.1 Spirosomataceae bacterium
AAATGACGGCGGAGCTGCTGTTTCGTTCAATGGTGGGCAGTCGTTTTCACCACAAAACCAAATGCCGACGGCTCAGTTTTACCGAATCAATGCCGATAATTTATTTCCTTACCGAATTTATGGCGGCCAACAGGATAATACTTCGGTGATGATTCCGAGCCGAGTAACCAATGGTGGTGGTATCCGTGAGCGTGATTGGGAATATTCGGCGGGTGGCGAAAGTGCATTTTTGGCGTTTGACCCCGATGCTCCTCGCTATGTAATGGGTGGTAGTTATCAAGGGACGATTGAATTGCTCGATTTGCAAAACAAAGAAGGAAAAGGCGTAATGACGGCTCCGATTCAGTACCAAGCCTTGAAAGCCAAAGAAATGAAGTATCGTTTCAATTGGAATGCTCCGATTATTTACTCAAAACGAGAAAAAGCATTCTATCATGCCGCAAATGTTGTTCTAAAAACTACCGACTTAGGTAAAACTTGGACTGAATTCTCGCCCGATTTAACCAAAAAAGATACTACGAAATTGGGCTTGGGTGGAGTTCCTTATACCAACGAAGGAGCAGGGGGCGAAAACTACGCCACGATTTCTTATCTCGTTGAGTCGCCAAACGAATCGGGTGTATTTTGGGCAGGTAGCGATGACGGACTGGTGCATATCACAAAAGACAATGGAAAAACTTGGACAAACGTAACACCAACTGGTTTAGACGAATGTTTGGTAAATGCCATTGAGGTTTCGCCGCACGATAACGCCACGGCTTACATTGCAACGCATCGCTATAAACTGAATGATTTTACGCCATCTATCTATAAAACAACCGATTACGGAAAAACTTGGACAAAAATCACCGAGGGGATTCCGTACGGAGCGTGTGTGCGTGTAGTTCGTGAAGATTCTCAACGCAAAGATTTAAAAGTTCATCAAAACGACCTGATTGCTTCTACGCAAGGTCGCTCGTTTTGGATTTTGGATGATTTAGCTCCGATTCGAGAATTGAAAGGTGAATTATCAAAAGATAGTTTAACAGCTTTCACGCCCGAAGATGCCTACCGAGTTTCGGGGCGTAGTTCGCTTGATAAAGTCAGCGAAGATGACGAAGAAGGAGGCTCTTCTTTTGGCGAAAACCCATCTACGGGTGTAGTTTTTTATTATGGTTTGCCAGCCAAACCCGATACATCGGTGGTCTTGACTTTAGAAATTAGCAACGCAGAAGTTGTGAGAACATACAGCAGCAAAAAAGAAAAAGATTTTGAGGTGTATCCGGGAGGTCCATCGCCAGACCCGACGCTTCTCATGAAAGGTGGAATCAATCGCTTTGTGTGGGATATGCGTGCCGAAACCATCAAAGGTATTCCAAAAGTATTTATCGAAGGCAGTTATGACGGACGCAAGATGTCGCCGGGGACTTATTCGGCTAAATTTATCTACGGAAAACAGACCAAAATTGTGCCTGTTAAAATTCTCGCTGACCCACGTATCATTGCGACGGCTGCCGAATATGAAGACCAAGAAAATACACTCAAATCGCTCGAAAATAGTGTGAATGATATTCACGAGTCAATCGCCAAAATGCGTAAGATTTCTAAGCAAATCAGCGAAGTAAGCAGTCTTTTAGCTACAAAAACCGAACTAAAAGCGGTCGTAGATGCAGGAAATGCCATTGTGAAGAAAATCAAAGTTTGGGAGGAGAAATTGGTACAAAACAAAGCAGAATCGAACGATGATATTATCAATTTCAAGAATATGTTGAGTGCCGATTATATTTTTGTAAGAGGCGAAGTTGATTCAAACGTGCCGACTGTCACGAGTGGACAGAAAAAGCAACTGGCGGCCCTCGATGCTCAATGGAATACGCTAAAAACCGAAATGAATGATTTGCTTACCAAAGATATTGCCGCATACAATAAACTATGTGCTGATAAGGCGGTTAGCAAGGTGATTATTCCTTAATATTCTTACCAATCCTCATTGATGGCACATCTGCAAAGATGTGTCATTTTTGTTTTTTGATTAATCATCAACATATTGATTAGCAACTAACTAATAATTACTTCTACCAAATTTTTAACTGCATTTTTGAGATTTACTTAATTTTTTTTCAAAATTCTACACTTTTTTATACGAATATTTGGCTTTTTTGATATATTTGTACATATATTATTAGATTTGAAAAGCTCGAAGTAGCAGCCCAAAACTATTTTCAAAATTTATACGTTTTTGATTTTGATATACTTTTTGGTTTCAATTCATATTTAATATCAAACTCCAAATACTATAAACTGTGACCCTTATTAAGTCTATTTCGGGCATCCGAGGTACAATCGGAGGCAAAAGCGGTGATGCCCTTACACCATTAGATGTGGTGAAGTTTGCGGCTGCTTATGGAGCTTGGTTAAAGCAAAAAAACAACCAAAATTTAAAGATTGTCATTGGGCGTGATGCCCGTCTTTCGGGCAAAATGATTAATGATTTGGTCTGCTCAACTCTTGTGGGTTTGGGTTTCCATGTCATTGATTTGGGGCTTTCTACAACCCCAACTGTCGAAATCGCTGTGCCACTCGAAGGTGCTGCGGGTGGAATTATCCTCACTGCAAGCCATAATCCGATTCAGTGGAATGCTCTAAAATTACTCAACGAAAAAGGAGAGTTTATTTCGGGAGCAGATGGAGAAGAATTACTCAAAATTGCCGAAGAAGAGTCTTTTGAATTTGCCGATGTAAAACAATTGGGTAAAGTAGAAGCGAAGGATGGTTATTTTGAGAAACATCGTGATTCCGATGCTTTTAAGAGCATTAGGCGTTAATGAAATCAAAGAGATTTACTGCGAGCCTACGGGCCTTTTTGCCCATAACCCCGAGCCATTGCCAGAAAATATGCGTGAGATTTCGAGCGAGGTACGTCGTGGAGATTACGATTTAGGAATCGTTGTGGACCCAGATGTACAGATGTAGATAGATTGGCGTTTATTTGCGAAGATGGTGAGCCATTTGGCGAAGAATACACACTCGTTGCGGTTGCTGATTATATTCTGCAAAGCACAAAGAAAAAAGGACTGACGACGGTATCGAATATGTCTTCGACGATGGCACTCAAAGACGTAACCGATAAAGTAGAAGGCGAATACCACGCCGCCGCAGTAGGAGAGGTCAATGTCGTAACCAAAATGAAAGCCGTTGGGGCAATCATCGGTGGCGAAGGCAACGGAGGTATTATTTATCCAGAACTACACTACGGACGTGATGCTCTCGTGGGTATTGCCTTGTTCTTGACTCATTTGGCAAAGTTTGGTAAACCAGTAGGTTTTTTGCGTAGAACGTATCCGAACTATCACATTGCCAAGAAAAAAATCGAATTGACTCCCGGCATCAACGTAGATGAGGTTTTGGAAGAAATCAAACAAAAATATGACCGCTATCCGATAAATACCGAAGATGGCGTAAAGATATTATTCAACAAAGAATGGGTTCATTTACGTAAATCGAATACCGAGCCTATTATCAGAATCTATGCCGAGTCGGAGTTTGAAACAACCGCCTCAAACCTTGCCGATAAAATCATCCAAGACATTAAAGAGGTGATTACTCAGACGGCGTAGAGATGGAAAAGCCAATCAGAGAAATTTATGCCTTCAAGGATTATTTTGAGGAGTTTAATGCGACTTTACCTCTTAATGTTCAACGAAAAATTGAATTTATATTCGATATTATTCGTTTTACACAAAGAGTACCTGAGAAATTTCTAAAGCATATAGAAGGTAGTAAAGGACTTTATGAAATCCGAATAGAAGTGGGTAGCAATATTTTTCGAATCTTTAGTTTTTTTGATGAAGGAAAATTAGTTGTCGTTCTGAACGGATTTCAAAAGAAGTCGCAAAAAACTCCAAAAAATGAAATAAAACTGGCAGAAGATTTGATGAAAGAATATTTTGAAATTAAACGGCTTAAAAATGGAAAATAAGATAGATTCTACATATTTAACATCGTTTGATAGTTATTTAGATAAAAAATATGGTTTGGTTGGTTCTATCGAAAGAGATTTATACGAAGAGGAGTCAAAAGCTTTCAGAATCGCCGAAATGCTAAAAGAAGAACGCCGCTTAGCAAAACTTTCGCAAGAAGAATTAGCAAAGAAAACCGGCACAAAGAAAAGTCTCATTGCCCGTTTGGAACGTGGCAAAAATGACCTTTCGATGAGCATGATTAATCTACTTTTTGAAGCAGGTTTTGGCAAGGCATTTAACCTCTAAAGTTTCTTTTACAGGCTTCCTGTTTTACCGCCATCTACTGGCAGATTGATTCCATTGATAGAGGCCGCTGCTGGCGTACATAAGAAAACAGCTGCTGCTGCTACTTCTTCGGGAGTAGCAAATCGCCCTACCGGAATATCCTTAATCAATTGATTTTCAATTTCTTCAATCGAAATGCCCAGCGTGTTGGCTCGCATCTCGTTTACGTATTGCAAACGTCCTGTAAGTGTATAACCCGGCAAAACGTTATTAACGGTAATCCCGAAATTACCCAATTCGAGCGATAGTGTTTTTGCCCAGCTTGCAACCGCCCAGCGAATGGTATTTGATACCCCCAAACCTGCGATTGGCTGCTTGACCGATACCGAAATGATATTCACGATTCTGCCAAAGCCAGCCTTTTGCATACTTGGTACACAAGCTTGAGCCAAAATCTGATTGCAGACCAAATGTTGCTGGAAAACAGCCTCGAATTGCTCGGTTTGGGCTTCGATAATTGGTCCGCCCGATGGCCCACCCGTGTTGTTTATCAAAATGTGTACTTCGGGGTTTTTCTGCAAGTATTTGTTTAGGGTTCGAGAAATCGGCTACGATAAAACTGTGTTTTTGCCCTCTTTTTTTTGGTAATTCGGTCAAAACGTCTTTGAGTTTATCGGCATTGCGAGCCATAAGCGTAACGTTTGCCCCCAATTGAGCCAATTCGATGGCCGTTGCTTTGCCGATTCCTTGCGTGCTTCCGCAAACGATGGCGGTTTTGTTTGATAAGTCAAGATTCATGAATTGATGCTTTGGTCTTTTTTATTGAATCCAATAATCAACGATTTTGTTCCTCAATCATCCTCAAGTACAGTTTTTCTACTTTGGTTCTTGCCCACGGAGTTTTGCGGAGGAATGTCAGACTCGATTTCAATGATGGATTATTTCCGAAACAATTCACGGGTACATGATAATACAATTGGTCGAATCCGTAGTAATCAATCATTTGTTTGAGCATCATTTCGAGTGTGATGCCGTGCAGTGGGTCTTTGGATGGAGGCTGATTCATTTATAAAACTATTTTTCGTGCAAAAATCCAAAAAAATATCATTCCGAAAACTTTTCTTATGAATATTTCGTAGTTAATAGCATAAACATTGAGCCTTTATTTAATTATTCGATAAATCTAAGAAATGAAAACTATTTTCAAACTCCCTCTTTTTCTGCTATTCTTTGCTTTGAGTAGCTGCTTTGCGGTTGATGCCCCGACCTCAACAGCCGACCCAATTAGTCACGATATTTTTGATAAACTATTGAAAAAATACGTTGATAATAAAGGTTTTGTCAATTACGCAGGATTTAAAAAAGACCGTGCCGAACTCAAAAAATACCTCGAATTAGTATCAGAAAATGCTCCAAACGACAAATGGAGTAAAGACGAGCAGTTGGCGTATTGGATAAACGCCTACAATGCCTACACGATTGAATTGATTTTGGAACATTACGACAAAAATATCAAGAGTATAAAAGACATTGGCGATAAAATCAAGATACCGTTTGTAAATACGCCATGGGATATAAAATTTATCACGATTGGCGGCAAAAAGATGGATTTGAACAATATCGAACACGGAATTATCCGCAAGAAATTCGACGAGCCACGCATACATTTTGCTTTGGTTTGTGCCGCAAAATCTTGTCCGCCACTACGAAACGAAGCATTTGTGGCATCTAAACTCAGTCAGCAATTAGACGACCAAGGTGTTGATTTCTTGAATGATTCGTTCAAAAATCAAGTTTCTAAATCTGAGATGAAATTATCTAAGCTATTCACTTGGTACGGTGGAGATTTTACGAAAAAAATGCCGATTGTAGATTGGGTCAATAAATATTCAAAGGTAAAAGCCGATAAAAATGCTTCGTCGTCGAGTCTTGATTATAATTGGGAACTGAACGGAAAATGATTTTCTGTTGCGAAAAACATTGAGCCGTCAGATTTTAACTGACGGCTTTTTTGTTAAGTTTATCATTGCAAAAAACTACAATTTTAATTAAACTTGCATATATAATGATTGCGTTATGCTCGAAATCGGTAGAAAAAAACATCCTAAAATCAAAAAAATACCTTCGTATCTTATCTACGAAGAAATGAATGGTATTGCCCTTCCGTACAAGGGTTTTAGGGATGTTTTGTCAGGGAAGAAAAAAGTCGAAGAAATTAGGGGAAGTTGTTCGTTGCAGTCTATTTTAGTTTACATTATAGGGTTATATATTGGTAATCTTATTAATCGTAAAAAATATTTAATTGGAAGTAATGAAGCAGGTTTAC
>JALOLV010000514.1 GCA_025455785.1 Spirosomataceae bacterium
TGTACGTGCTGAATCTTCTTTTCAGAAAACGCCAAAATACAGTCGAAGCCTTCGAGTTCGGGAGATTTACCTTTATGTAACGAATATTGCGACATTTACACGACAAAGGTATGATGGTATAATCGTAAGAACTTTTAAAATTCTACGCCGTAAATTAATGAAATTTTTTCTTGGAAAAATTTAATATTTCTACGCTGTACCCAAAAAATTGCTAATCGTTTATTGAAGACTTAAAATTCTAAGACAGATTCCGTACTTTTGTGAGAATCAGTCAATTTACTAATCTTGAATCAGCCAAAACCAAAAATATTTGTCATAATTCCAGCCTTCAATGAAGCACAATCTATTGATAAAGTCATCGCCGAGATACCAAAAGATATTGTGGATGAGGTAATTGTGGTCAATAATAATTCGAGAGACGAGACCTCGGCAGTAGCCCGAGCGGCTGGTGCATCTGTTCTCGACGAACCCCGCCAAGGTTATGGATTTGCGTGCCTGACCGGAATCGAATATGCTAAATCCAAAAATCCAGCAATTATCGTTTTTTTAGATGCCGATTATTCGGATTATCCCGAAGAAATGCGTTATCTTATCAAACCAATCACCGACGAAGGCTACGACATGGTGATTGGTTCACGAGCATTGGGCAATCGTCAAGGAGGCTCGATGACTCCACAACAGGTTTTTGGGAATTGGCTCGCTACTCGTTTATTAAAACTAATTTACGGCGTAAAATACACCGACTTAGGGCCTTTTCGGGTGATTCGATTCGATAAATTGCTCGAAATCAATATGCAAGACACAACTTACGGCTGGACAGTAGAAATGCAGGTAAAAGCCGCCAAACTCAAAATGAAATCAAAGGTACGATTGGAGCTGGTTATAAGATTATTACGACGATTTTTAAGTATATGTAAAAAACCTCACCCCCAGCCCCTCTCGCAACGGAGAGGGGAGTTTTGATATATGAAATTGAAAATACTTTGTTTTGGGATAACGAGAGATATAATTGGGCAATTTGAATACGAATTAGAATTGACCGATGGAGCATCAGTCGCAGATTTGAAGGCCGTTTTGAACGATAAATTTCCGAGTTTTCAGAAATTAACGTCAGTTTTCAGAAATTAACGTCATTGCGAATCGCCCTCAATACCGAATATGCTCAAGATAGCGATATTCTGAAAGCCAATGACGAAATTGTGTTGATTCCACCCGTCAGCGGGGGGTAAAATCAGTTTTGGAGTTTCAAAAATTCAAAGTTTAAAGTTCAAAGTTTTAGGGAGCGAAAATACAAAACTCATAAACATTCAAACTTAAAACAACCAAACTCTAAACTAAAAACAATCAAACTTAAAAATTAAACAATCAAAACTCCGAAACTCTCATCCATAAAAGTGTCTTGGAGAATTACTCAAAAACGCCACTTATCACGAATATTTTTGGGATTGCCCCCCAAAAATTATAGTTTTGCCCCATAATTTCTAATTGATTCATCAAAATAACAACACATTTCTAAAACCTTATGCAAGAATTATTAACAACCGCAGCTCTAACAAGTATTGTTTCATTGACCCTCCTCGAAGTAGTTTTGGGCGTTGATAACATTATTTTTGTTTCGATTATTGCTGGTAAATTACCAACGAACGAGCAAAAAAAAGCCCGTAACATCGGTTTGATAATGGCAATGGGTATCCGTATTGGGTTACTTTTTGTTTTGGGATGGATTCTGAGCCTACAAAACGATTTATTCAACCTCCAAGACATCGGGATTCCGTGGAACATGGGCTTCAGTGGCAAAGACATCATTTTATTGATTGGTGGATTATTTTTATTGTATAAATCTACTTCAGAGATTCATCACAAGCTCGAAGGATACGAAGAAAACGTAAGCGGCAGCAAGAAAACATCAAAACTATCAAAAGCCATACTCGATATTACGGTCATCAATATCATCTTCTCGATTGACTCTATCATTACGGCGGTCGGTCTCACCAACATAATCTCGGTTATGGCAGTTTCGGTTGTGCTTTCTACACTCGCCATGTTGCTCTTTGCGGGTAGTGTTGGTAGTTTTGTCGAAAAACACCCAACCGTCAAGATGCTGGCATTAGCCTTCTTGGTGATGATTGGTACATTGCTCGTAGCAGAGGCATTCAAAGTACACGTTCCGAAAGGCTACATTTACTTTGCAATGGCGTTTTCATTCTTGGTCGAGATGCTAAATATTCGTATGCGTAAATCTGCCAAGCCAGTTGATTTGCACGACGAGATTAAATAAGATAAAATGTCATAAATGGTCATTCGTTAGTCATTCAATTGTATAATTTACGATAAATAACTAACGAATGACAACTGGTTGGCACATTCCTACATGAAGAAGTTACTCCTTATCATCTACAATATCTGGTGTGCGTTTTGGTTTGTCGGCTTGTTTTTGGTGATGTTTCCGTTTGTTTTTATTTTTTTACAACGGAAAGAATGGCATATCTATGCCCACCGAATGAATTATTATTGGGGGCAGTTATTCTTTCCGATTATATTGATGCCCATCAAAATAAAATACGAATTTACGCCTAATCAAAAACAAGCCTACGTATTTGTAGCCAATCATTTCGCTTATTTAGATATTGCAGTAGTGAGTACAATCACCAAGAATTTCTTTGCATTTGTGGGTAAAAGTTCGGTAAAAAAAGTACCGCTTTTTGGCTATATGTTTGCCAAATTGCACATACAAGTCGATAGAGGCGACAAAGGAAGCCGAACAAAATCTTTAATACGTAGCGTAAAAGCCCTTCAAAGCGGGAGAAGTATTTTTATCATGCCCGAAGGCGGAATCATCACGACAAACTTCCCGAAAATGCACCTACCTCTCAAAGATGGGGCTTTTGTGATGGCGGTCGAAAACCAAGTGCCAATCGTGCCAGTTTCGTTATTGAATCTTTATGAATTGAATCCTGCCAATCTACTACATTGGGGAACCGCCCACGTG
>JALOLV010000147.1 GCA_025455785.1 Spirosomataceae bacterium
GATTTTGCCGCTCCGCTGATTCTGATAAATGCTTTTGGAGGGATTAAAAATCCCGTGAAGTTAGGTTCGAGATTTCAAATCTCGAACGGCATAGAATACCTCGTTTTGCTCAATCCGTGTTATTTATACAATACACTTATCTGGAACCAGCAAGACGCTATCCATACGGCGTTTGTGGTTTTGGCGGTTGTTTTGGTTCTTAAAAATCAACCAGTTTGGGCGGCTGTTGTGGCACTTTTGGCGGTTAATCTCAAACTGCAATCTATTATTTTTGTACCTGTTATCGGCATAGTTTTGCTTTACTATGTGTACAAAAAACCAAGTTTATTGCTCAGAATAATTCCTGCACTTGTCATTACCCAGCTTTTTATTTTTTCACCATTTATCGTTACTGGCAAAGTTTCGGAAGTTTTGGCTACTTTCAAAAATTCGGTCGATTTCTTTCCAGTTGTTTCAGCTACCGCATATAATTTCTGGTATTTGGCAATAAAGCAAGACCCTACCAAAATCTTTGATTCGGTTGAGGTGTTCAGACTCCAATACAAAACTTGGGGATTGTTACTATTTTTCGGGCTTTCGGTCTTAACGATGATACCTTTGATGTTGGTATTTTTGACATCTGGCATAATCGCAATCATTTTCTTTTTTGTGAGTACCCAAATGCACGAACGCTACTCGCACCCAGCCATGATATTATTTTTTGGGTTTGGGGTTTTGTCGGGTAGATATTGGCTTTTTGGGTTGACTTGCCTTGCGTATCTTTTAAATGTTGATGGCGTTTTTCAGTCAATTCAGCAGCATCCGTATTTACCTATTGTCAAACCCGAAATCGTAGCTTTGATTTTTGTAGCTATTTTAATTTTGGCTTTCTATGAAATTTATAAAGGTTTTTTAGCTAAATTCACTAACGGATTTTCTATATGGAAAAGGTAAATCTTACAATACAACATCTCATATCAGAAGCCCAAAGTTTTTGTACTTCGGAAGCCATCCTAAATACGCCAAATTTATACGGAGTAACTGATGGCAAAGCTGTCGGAACATACGTTGAGCATCAATTTAAGCAATATTTATCTGCAAAATACAAAATCAATATTGGTAATTCGGCCAGTGGCCTCGATTTGCCATCTTCCGATATTTTGACAGATATTAAAGTAACATCTATCAAGCAGCCGCAGTCATCGTGTCCGTTTAAAGATGCAAAGCAAAAAATATTTGGTTTGGGATATAACTTGTTGGTTTTTGTTTATGATAAACACGACGATATTATTACAAAAACTGCAAAACTGGATTTTGTTAGTGCGACCTTTATCGAAAAAGAGAGAACGGCGGATTATCAGACAACTTTAGCTTTATTGCAGATGTTAGAAAATGGAGCTATCGAAGAAGAAATTATGGCTTATCTATCCGATAGAAATATCCCCGCCGATGATATAACGCTGAATCAATTAGCGAAACAAATATTGAAAACACCACCAAAGCAAGGTTATTTGACTATCTCAAATGCTCTTCAATGGCGGCTTCAGTACGGTAGAATTGTAACTATGGAGCAAGAGGTAAAAGGTATTACAAGAATTATTGATAGGGGTAGAAAATGATGGTTTTAGAAGCAAATATTAGAAGAGAACAGATAGTTATCTTAAAAAACTTAATTCAGAATCTGAATGATTTTGAGAGTATAAACGCTTTTCTGTTTGATATGTCGGGTATCGAATCGTTCTTTCCTAATCAATATTATTTGGATGCTTTTAAAACCGAATCTATTTCGGAGTTAGCCAGCGATAACAGAAAAGAATTTGGAGATTTTCAGACGAATTTAACATTATCTATCGACGTTTGCGAGTTATTAAAGTCGAAATTTACAAATCCTGAATATATCATTGAGCCAACTTGTGGCAAAGGCAACTTTATTTTAGCGGCTATTAAAGTTTTTGATGCTAAAGAGATTATCGGAATAGAAATCCATGAACCATATTTATGGTATGCTAAGTTTTCAATTCTTGAATATTATTACAAAACTCCAAAATCTTCAAAGCCTAAAATTAGATTTATCAACAAAAATGTGTTTGATGTTAGATTTGATGATTTCAAAAAAGAAAATGTTAGTACTCTTATTCTTGGTAATCCTCCTTGGGTAACAAATGCAACTTTATCAGCCTTAGAATCAGAAAATACGCCTTTTAAGTCAAATTTTAAAAAGCATTTAGGTTTAGATGCCATGACTGGTAAGGGCAATTTTGATATTGGAGAGTACGTGTCGCTGATGTTGCTGAGAACATTTCATGAGCAGAATGGTCAAATTGCCTTCTTAATTAAAAATAGTGTTGCCAAAAACCTTCTTTTAGAACAAAAGCAAGCTAAGTTTCGCATTTCAAACATTGAAAAATATAATATTGATGCCAAAAAAGAGTTTGCAGCGGCGGTTGATGCCTGTCTTTTTGTTGCGAATTTTAATCAATCAGCCGAATCGACTTGTAGGAATTTTGATTTTTACACCCAAGAGTACTTATCAACTTTTGGCTGGTACGAGTCAAAGTTTGTGTCGGATGTTCAAAATTATGAATTCCATAAAAGATTGGATGGATTGTCTTCTTTTGAATGGCGGCAAGGAGTTAAACATGATTGTTCAAAAATAATGGAATTAGAAGTATCAAATGGTACTTATTTGAATGGTAAAGATATTGAAGTACAACTCGAAAATGAGTTAGTTTATGGCTTCTTAAAAAGCTCTGATTTGAAAAATTTAGTTGTCAATCAAAGTAGAAAATATACTATCATTACCCAAAAAAAAGTAGGGCAAGATACATTTTATATTAGAGATAAATATCCGCTCACTTGGCAATATTTGATTGATAATAAGGCAGACTTTGATAATCGGAAATCATCAATTTATCGAGACAAGCCTCCTTTTTCGATATTTGGAATTGGTGATTATTCTTTTCAACCTTACAAAGTGGCTATTTCGGGACTTTACAAAACACTTCACTTTAGTCTTGTCTTACCACAGCAAAAACCTTTAATGCTTGATGATACCTGCTATTTTTTAGGTTTTCAGCATTACCCTGAAGCTGTTTTTAGTTTCGTTCTTTTAAATACTCCCGAAGTTTCCTCTTTCCTTAGTTCGATTATTTTTGAAGATAGCAAAAGAGCTATTACCAAAGATATTTTGATGCGAATAGATTTAAAGAACGTATTGGTAAATTATAATTTTGAAAACATATTAACTTTAATAAAAAAATATAATTTAGAAACTGATTCTGTTGATTTATTTTCATGGGAACGATACACAACACAGCTTCTGACAAACAAACATGAGCAATTATCCATGTTTTAGGTTTTTATCCTATTAAACAAAATTACAATGAAACAATTTTTTACTTTCCTCTTTGCTTTGACTACCCTTCTTGGTTTTTCGCAAGATGGCTTCAAGAAAAAACTCAAACAACCCGCCCAAACTCCGCTTACTCAGCATTTTATTGAGATTGACGGCAGCAAAAATACAAAAGCGGGTCGCATGGGGGCTGTTCCGAGCCTTTCGACAAAGTTTCTGAATCGTTATAAAATCACGCAAGACCCAGAGTCGGGCGGAGTGATTCAGATTGAGAATCTTTCAAAGCCCAACCCGAGCAAGTCAGGTCGTAAAACAATGCAGGTGATGGGTATGGATTTTTTGAATGAAGTTAAGGCCAAACTCCGAATCGAAAATCCTGCCCAAGAACTCGAAATGGTAGATATGAATACCGACGAATTAGGAATGACCCACATCAAAATCCACCAAAAATACAATAACATCGAAGTCTATGGCTCTGAGATTTTGTTGCATTCAAAAGGCGAACAAATAGATTTATTGAATGGACGAAGCTATCCGACTCCACAATTAAATAGCACCGCTCCGAGTATTTCAGCTGATAAAGCCATCGAATTGGCAATGAATGATGTTTCGAAACACGCAATTGTTCAGAAAAGCGGTGTCGCCGCTAAGTTATTAGCAAAACAAGCCGATAAAGCTGATTTGATTATTTACCATCTCAACGAAAAACCTGACGCCGAACGATTGGTGTATCACGCAACCATCAAACCAAATCTCTTGGAGCGTTGGGAGTATTTTGTAGATGCCAATTCGGGCGAAATCTTAGATAAATACAATCATACATGCTCGTTGGATGGACCATTCACGGCCAAAGCTCGTGATTTGAATAATGTCGAGCGTACCATAAATATCCATCAGGTAGGCAATACGTATTATATGATTGATACCAGCCGCCCAATGTATAACCGTACTGCATCGAAACTACCCAATGACCCAATGGGAGCCATCTGGACGATTGATGCACAGAATTCGAGAGCAAATGAAGATTTACAGTTTAGCCATATAACTTCGCCTAATGGTGCCAATTGGAGTCCTACGGCAGTTTCGGCACATCACAACGGCGGACTGGCGTATGAATACTACCGAACCAAACACAATCGTAATTCGCTTGATGGAAAAGGTAGCACCATCATTTCGGTAATCAATATTGCCGATGAAGACGGAAAAGGTATGGATAATGCCTTCTGGACGGGTGAATTTATGGGTTATGGTAATGGCCGCGATGCGTTTAGGGCTTTGGCAGGTAGTTTGGACGTAGCCGGACACGAAATGACGCACGGAGTTGTCGAAAACACGGCTCGTCTCGAATACCGCAATCAGTCAGGAGCGTTGAATGAGTCATTCTCGGATGTTTTTGGTGCATTAGTTGAAGCATACGGAGACCCCAACGATACTCAATGGTGGAGAATCGGCGAGGATGTAACCCGAACGACGGCGTTTCCTTCTGGGGCTCTCCGCAACTTACAAAACCCCAACCAAGGTGGCCCACGAGACCCCGGGTATCAGCCCAAGACGATGTCGCAGTATGCGTTCTTGAGAGATACCGAAGATGAAGACAACGGTGGCGTACACGTAAATAGCGGTATCCCAAACTACGCCTTCTATCTTTTCGCAAGCAATGCCAACGTAGGTTTGGCCCGTGCCGAGCAGGTTTATTACCGAGCATTGACCAAGTACCTGACTCGTACCTCAAAGTTTGTAGATGCCCGCTTGGCAGTTGTGCGTTCGGCGAGTGAGTTATACGGTGGCGATGCTTCGGCTGTTACGCAAGCCGCAAGGGCAGCTTTTGATGCTGTGGGTATCTTAGACCCTAATGCCTCGACCGGAGGTACACCAACCAGCACAACCCCAAATACAACCCCGACAACGATTCCGACCAACCCGGGAGCCGATTACATATTGGTATTTGACCCAACCGATAACAAATTATACAATGGTAAAGTCGGCGAACAATTAAGGCCAATTACATCGAGAGGCTGCCTGAGCAAGCCAAGTATTACCGATGATGGGTTGTTTGCTTATTATGTTGCGGCCGATAAAAATATTTACAGATTAGGCCTGACCTCGCCATTTACCGAAACCCGAATCAATATGCCAACCAACGGTATTTGGGGCAATGTAGCTATTTCTAAAGATGGTAAACGCATGGCGGCATTAACCGAGGCGGGCGATAAATTTATGTATGTAGTTGATTTTGAATCCAATAAATATGTCAGATTTACGCTCTATAACCCCACCTACTCGACGGGTGTAAAATCTGGCGATGTGCAATACGCTGATTCGTTTGAGTGGGATTACTCGGGCGAATACGTAATTTATGATGCTTATAACAAAATCAGGAGTGTCTCGGGCGAGATTGACTTCTGGGATGTAGGTAGCCTACACGCTTGGGATAACCAGAGCAAGAATTTCTCGAAAGGAACCATCGAAAAACTCTTTAACCTCGAAGATGGCGAAAGCATCGGAAACCCATCTTTTGCCAAGACTTCGCCCGATATTTTGGCATTCGATTATTATACCGAAGACGAACCAGACACCTACTATCAAATCACGGTTAATATAGAAACTGGCAATGTGCAGGGTATATACGAAAACACCGACGTAGGGTATCCGGGGTACTCAAAAGCCGATGACCGAATGTTGTTTAACTCAACCCGAAATCGTAAAGAAGTAGTGATGATGATTGGCATTGGTCGAGACAAACTCACGGCTTCGGGCAGTGCAAGCGTAATCTACGAAGATGCTAAGTGGGCCGTTTGGTATGCACAGGGTAATCGTGCATTGCCAACAAAAACTGACCAAACCATCACTTTTGCGGCGATTTCGGATAGAAACGGGGGCGAAAGTTTCAATATTTCGGCTACGGCAACCTCCAATCTACCAGTTCAGTTTAGCGTTGTCTCGGGCGACGCCACCATATCTGGCAACCGTGTTACACTTGGCTCAAATGCCGGCAAGGTAACGATTAGAGCAATACAAGTTGGAAATCAAGTCTTCAATTCGGCAAGTCTCGACCGTACTTTCTGTATTCTACCTAAAGCTCCTGTTGTTTCTCAAAACGGCAACACACTGACCGTTTCGGGTGGTACCACCTTTCAATGGTATGTCAATGGCAATTTGAACGGAGGACAAACCACTGCTACCACTCGCCTTCCTGACCTTTCGGGTACATACACGGCCCGTGCGGTTGTAGATGGCTGTTTGAGTCCTGTTTCAAACGCGGTTACGATTCAGATTGTCTTAGGTAAAGAAAAAGGGGACGATATTCGCATTAAAACATTCCCAAATCCAGCAACCGAATATGTCAAATTTGAATTGCCATTTGGGGTTAATATCAAAAAAATACAATTATACGACCAATCGGGTCGATTGATTTCGGAGCAAAATCAAATAGAAGATAACTCATTGAAAGTAAATCAATTAAAATCGGGGAATTACCTCTTAAAGCTCGAAACCAATAAGGGTGAATTTACAAACCGAGTTGTTATCGAATAAACAATACGGATTCCCGAATCCGTCGTTGTATCAAAAGTGTGGCACGATTTGATTATCGTGTCACAACTATTTTGAAAACTTCTCTATCCATGAATCGAATTGACCGCCTTTTGGCAATTTTAATCATCATTCAATCTAAAAAATTTACGACCGCCGAGCATTTATCACAAAAGTTCGGAATCAGTATCCGTACCGTTTTTCGTGATTTGAAAGCCCTCAACGAAATCGGTGTTCCGATTGGATTCGAGCCAAACCATGGCTATTTTATCATGCAAGGCTATTTTTTGCCGCCTGTCACATTCAGCACCGAAGAAGCCAACGCCTTGGTATTAATAGAAAGTATTGTGCATCGCTTCACGGATAAATCCATTCAGAAGCATTTTACAACTGCACTCAACAAAGTAAAAGCTGTTTTGAAAAGTACCCAAAAAGAAAAAATTGAGCAGATTCAAGCGGCATTAGTACCAGATTCGGGGTATTATCCGAGTCCTAATTTTGAATATTTGTCCGAAATCCAAAATGCAATCGCCCACAAACAAATCCTGCTGATTCATTACCAAAACCTGAAATCAGAATTGAGTATCCGAGAAATCGAACCTATCGGAATGATTTTTTATGGATTAAATTGGCACATTGTGGCTTGGTGTTGGCTCAGGCACGAATACCGTGATTTCAGGGTGGATAGAATCCAGCAAATTCAGAATACTTACAAGCCCTACCGCAAGACCGAACACCAAAGTATCAATACTTACTTAGAAAATTGGCGAAGCGAAATGCCACTGACATAGGGTTGTCAGTAATGGGTTGTTTCTTTGTGTTTGTCTAACGACCCAAAGATGTTTCAAGCACTTATCCTACTCAAAACCCTATCAAAAATGATTGCACCACTTATCGTAAAAAATGAAATCGTTATCAATGCCAATGCCGCCAAAGTTTGGGATGCGTTGGTGAATCCTGCCCAAACCAAAAAATATATGTTTGGTTGTGAAACTGTATCTGATTGGCAAGTCGGTAGTAAACTCGACTGGCGAGGCAATTACGAAGGTCAAGAAATGGTTTTTGTTACGGGCAGAATCATCAATATTATTTCCGAAAGACTGTTGGCATACACGACATTCGACCCAAACGGCATGATTGAAGATATTCTCGAAAATCATACAACCGTAACGTACTCATTAGAAAGTGCCGAAAACTTGACGCTTCTGAGGGTTACGCAGGGAGATTTCTCGACCGTTGCCGATGGTCAGCGGCGGTTTGAAGAAGTTTACAACAACGGCGAAGGCTGGCAACCGATTTTAGCA
>JALOLV010000148.1 GCA_025455785.1 Spirosomataceae bacterium
ACATCAGTACGGCCAAAAAGCGAAATCCCGATGAAGCCTCTTACTTCGAGTGTGTTATCATCAACGAGGGTCATCTCGCAACTGTAATCATTTCCGGTTTTTGGGTCATAAATTTGACCTCCCTCCCATTTTTTATCACCAGAGTGTTTAAAATCTCTAAGGTTTTCAAGGCCTTTCAACGGGCGAGTTTTCAATTTTTCTTCAGGGTTATTAATATCAGTTCGTGGAGTACCATCGGCATTATTGGCAACTTTGAGCCAAACGATTTTGCCGTAATATTTATCTCCTTTTTTATAAATTTGTACCAGACCTGTACCTTCACCATTTTTCCATACTCCTAAAATTGCGTCTGGATTGTTAGCAAAACTAATAATTGAGCTAAAAAAAAGAATTGTGATTAAAAAAGCGATTTTCTTCATAAATGTCAATTTTGAATTTAAAGGTTTTTAGTAACCTATAAACGTAAATCTTTAAGTTTTTGATTATTGATAATATCTATAAAAAAAGTTGGGTAAAATTCAGGACAAAAAGGTCGAGCCTCAAAATAATATCAAACACAAGCAGTTTTGAGATTATCACAAAATCATGACTAACGAAAAATAAACCAGAATGATTTTTAGAGTTGAATCTATACTTCAAAAATTAGAATGTATAACCTCAAAAATCGTGTATGCTATTTGTCTTGTTAGCATTTGTTTGATAATCACCTAAAAAACAATACTTTTGCTGAACAACTTTACACATTGACAAATGAAAATTGGTTTAGCATTATCGGGCGGAGGAGCAAAAGGAATTGCTCATTTGGGCGTCATTAAAGCCTTAGGCGAATTGGGAATCAAACCTGATGCAATCGCAGGTACAAGTGCAGGGTCAATCGTGGGTTCAATGACCGCCGCAGGTTATTCTCCCGAATTTATACTCGATATAATCTTATCAACCAGTATTTTAAGGAACCTAAAGCCTGCATTCAACCGATTCGGACTCTTCAAAATCGAATCGGCACAGGCAATTTTTGCAAAATACATGCCGCATGATTCGTTTGAGGAATTAAAACTACCACTAACTATTACGGCAACCGACATCGAAAAAGGTGAAGTTGTTTATTTTGATAATGGCGAATTAATCAAACCGATTCTGGCTTCTTGCTGCCTTCCCGGAATCTTCGAGCCGATTCGTTATCAAAACCGATTGTTGATTGATGGTGGGGTCTTGAATAACATTCCGATTGAACCACTCGAATCTACTTGTGATTTCATCATTGGAGTAAATGTAATGCCAATTGGTGAAGGCATGCCCATAAACTCAATGAAAGATGTGCTTTCAAAAAGCCTTCATATCGCCATCCGCAATAATTCGATTCAGAAGCTAAAAAAATGCGATTTGGCAATTGAACCGCCTGAATTATACAAATTTGATGGTTTTAATGTAACCAAAGCCAAAGAATTATACAAAATAGGCTATGAATATACAATGAAAACCGCAGAAGGTAAATTGGCTCAGATACTTTAGGTTAATTATTTATAAGTATGGGTAAAGAATTAATTGATAATATTCTTTACCGTAAACTTTAACCACAGAGTTACTCAGAGTTTAAAATTCCACAGAGTTGCACAGAGTTTTTCTTTTTATTGGTGTAACTCCGTGTTTTACTTCGTGTAACTCAGTGGTTAAAATATTGTTAATTAAATAGTTCTCGGTACTAAGTGAGAAAAAATTAAATTATAAAAATTGATTAATCGAAAAAATTCGATTGTTTCAATAATATAAACGCCTGATTATCAATACTTTTGCAATAGCTAACTGTTACCAAATTACGAAAGCTGAATATCAACGAGTTCAAATGATTAATTTGGCATTAATTTAGATACTTTTAAAACAATTTTGTACGTTAAATGTACAGAATTCTCGATAAAAACATACATAATAAATCGCTCAATACACCTTGAAATCAAGAGTATTTACCATCAGCGTAGTAGCCATTGTGGCTGTGTCTTGCTCTCAATTCAGCAATAACCCAGTGAGTAAAGCATGGCATAATACAAATGCCAAGTTTAACTCCCTCATTATTGCTCGTGAAGGCATGAAATACGCCGAAAAAGGAATTAACCGAAATTATACCGAAAATTACAGCGGACTTTTGCCCGTTCTGATGCCTATTGACTCAACATTACTCGAAAGCTCGGGTGGAGATGCTTTTAATTTTGGAAACATGAGTGCAGGTGGATTAGGAAATATGAATTCGGGCGGACAAGGGCAATCGTTCGGAAATACTCAAGTCAGTGAAAACAGCCTCCGTCGAGACTTAGGCAATGGAAATAGTGCTTCGATTTCAAGTTTTGGCAATTCAAGTGGTGGCTTGAATACGCAACAAAATAGAAGTGGCGGTTTTCAGCAGGTACAACAAGGCTTGGGTAATGTTCAAAATGGACTGAATGCCGCCGAAGATATTGGTAAAAAAACAGGATTTGACATCCTAACAGGGAGCCCCAAAACACAAATTGATGAAGTAATAAAAAAGACTTCGCTCATTGCCGAACGCCATTCAAATTCTAAGTACCTCGACGAAGCCTACCTACTTCTCGGAAAAGCCCGAATGTATAAAGGTGATTTTTTGAACGCAATTGAGATTTTTAAATATTTAAACACAACCGGTAAAGACGAAAATCAGAAACACGCCGCCATGATTTGGCTGATGCGTGCTTACACCGAGCAAAAAGATTACCCTTCTGCACTAAAAGTTGCCGAAAGTTTAAAAGAATCAAACCTCAATGATAAAAATACAGCCGACTATTATTTAGTAAAAGCGTACTTACACCAACGTCAAGAAGAGTACCCTGTCTCGGTGGCAATCGTCGAAGAAGCTCTCAAATTGATGAGTAAATCGGAGAAAAAAGCTCGAGTACATTTTGCGGCTGGACAAATGTATGATTACCTCAAACGTCCTGATTTGGCATTACCTCATTATCAGGCGGTTGCCAATAATCGACCCAATTACGATTTAGAATTTTATGCTCGACTAAACGCCCTCTTGGCATCGGCATCGAAGCGTGGAAGCAGCGTAAATATCCAAGAGAGTTTTACTCAAATGCTCAAAGACCGCAAAAATAGCGATTTGAAAGATAAAATTTATGCAACTATGGGTAAACTCGAAGTCAAAAAAGGAGATTTTCAAAAAGCGATTCAGTATTTTAATTCGTCGATTCAAAACGCTACTAATAATCCAACCCAAAAAGCATTTAGTTATCTCGAATTGGCAGAATTGCATTACAATCAACTCCAAAAATATAGCGATGCCAGTTTGTATTACGACAGTACACTGGTCGAATTACCCAAAAACTCACCCGATTACGAAAGAATTACAAGACGGGCAATGTCATTATCTGACTTTGTAAAATATCGAAACACCATCATTTTAGAGGATAGTTTACAAAAATTAGCAGCAATGAATCCGCTCGCACTCGACCAAACGCTCGAACGTGCTATTAAACAAAAACAAGAAGAAGAAAAAAAACAGATTGAATTAGCACAAAAGTTGGCAGCTAAAAGCAACACCGCCGCAATAAGTGTGTCTAATACCAATGAAAAGCGTTGGATGCTGTATGACCCAATCCAGATTGCCAGAGGTAAAACCGAGTTTATGCAACTTTGGGGAAGCCGTCAATTGGATGATAACTGGCGTCGTCGAGATAGGGAAGCGGGTTCGATTTCGGTAAAACTCGAAAGAAGCGTAGTGGGTACCGAAGCCCCAAAGGTTGATTCGCAAGAAAGTAAAGAAGATGCCGAAAAACAAAAAGCTCTTGCCGAAGCGAAAGCGATTGAGGATAAGAAAAAAGAAATGATGGCGGCAATACCGACAACACCTGAGAAATTGGCGGCATCAAAGAAGAAAGTCGAGGAGGCCTACTATCATTTGGGTAAGATTTATAAGTTGCAATTTAATGAACCTGATAATGCTCGTGATGCTTTCACGACTTTGTTATTTAAGTTTCCAGAAACCCAGTACGAACCAGAGGCTTTGTATTTTTTGACATTACTATCTGATAATCAAGCATCAAGCCCATTCAGACAGACATTAATGACAAAATACCCAACTTCAACTTATGCCAGACAGTTATTGAGGGGTAACACGCAAATTACAAGCGATACAGAGTCAAAAGCTCATACTGTTTATTCGCAAGCCTTTAAAATGTACGAAAACGAGAGTTTCGATTCGGCATTAATAATGGCCGAAGAAGGTTTGGTAACCTACACTGGCACAAGTGTAGAGGATAAATTTGCGATGTTACGAATCATTCTCTTAGCCAAAACCGAGAAAAAAGAGTTATATGTGCAGGGCTTGAAAGATTTTATACAAGGTTACCCATCAAGCAATCTTTTGGCCAAAGCTGTGCAGATGCTTTCGGTAGTCGAAACAAAAAATTAGTTTTCCAGATAATCAAATAAAATGCAAAAATCAGAGGATAAATCCCTTATTCCTAAAAGTTGGAATAACGTTTACTATTTGATAATCGGTGCTTTAGTTATCCAGATAATAATTTATTACTGGCTTACAAAGTATTTTGCCTAACATCTATTTCAAACTCAACAGTTACAAAATCGAAATTCGTTAATCGAAAATCGACCATAAAACATGACCCTATTAGACTGGATAACTCTTTCTATCACTCTCCTCTTTATCATTGTTTACGGTGTTTACAAAAACCGAAGCGATACAAATATTGACGGCTACTTACTTGGTAATCAATCACTTCCGTGGTATCATGTTGGTTTTTCGGTAATGGCCACTCAGGCAAGTGCAATAACTTTTTTGTCGGCACCGGGGCAAGGCTTTTCGGATGGAATGCGTTTTGTTCAATTTTACTTCGGACTTCCGTTGGCAATGATTGTTCTGTGTATCACATTTATCCCGATTTTTCATAGATTAAAAGTCTATACCGCTTACGAGTACCTCGAATCACGTTTCGATTCACGAGTCAGGGTATTTACGGCAATCTTATTTTTGATACAAAGAGGGCTTTCGACTGGTATTTCAATTTATGCTCCTTCGATAATCCTCTCGACAATTTTTGGATGGGATATTTTCTATACAAATATCATCATGGGGGGAATTGTACTGACCTACACAGTGATTGGTGGAACTAAAGCAATTTCATATACCCACTTACAGCAAATGATGATTGTAACAGCAGCAATGGTTTTTGCTGGCGTTTTGGTTGTAAAAATGTTACCCGAAAGCATGAGTTTGGTGGATGCCCTAAAAATTGCTGGTAAAACTGAAAGACTGAATATCATCAATTTTGAGTTTAATCCGCAAGACAGATACAATGTTTGGTCTGGATTGATTGCAGGGTTCTTCCTACAACTTTCGTATTTTGGTACTGACCAATCGCAAGTAAGTCGGTATTTGACCGGTGAAAGTATTACGCAAAGCCGATTAGGATTGGTGATGAATGGCCTTTTGAAAATTCCGATGCAGTTTGGGATTCTCCTCATCGGTGTTCTGGTTTTTGTATTTTACCAATACAATCCATCGCCAGTATTTTTTAATAAAGTTGAAACCGAAAAACTCCGAAATAGTCAATTTGCGACCGAGTTTAAACAATTGGAGAATCAACACATTTCTTTATCCGAACAAAGAAAAAACGAGATTTTGGCTCTACAAAAAAACATTGAAACTCCAGAAAATCAACAGTTTACAAATTCAAAAGAAAATCTAAAGTCTATTGACAAACAGATAAAAGAAGTACGTGGAAAAGTAGTGGATTTGATTAAAAAGAATGATTCGAACGCAGACTCAAATGATATAAACTATGTCTTTTTAAGGTTTGTACTTGATTACCTACCGCATGGATTAATTGGACTTTTAATAGCTGTCATTTTCTCGGCTTCAATGGGTTCGGTGGCTTCAGCTTACAATTCGCTGGCATCGACAACCGTTATTGACATTTATCGAAAAACCACAAAAAAAGAATTGACCGAAAAACTCGAACTAAACGCATCAAAAGTATTTACCATCTTATGGGGGCTTTTTTGTATTGTGGTGGCTCAATTTGCACACAATTTGGGCAGCAGTATGATTGAGTTAGTCAATATTTTGGGGTCATGGTTCTACGGAGTAATACTCGGAATCTTTCTTGTAGCATTTTATTTTAAGAAAATAGGCTCAAAAGCTACCTTCTACAGTGCGGTTATTTCACAAATTTTGGTAATTTTGATTTGGAAATACGATTTGGTCGCCTATTTGTGGCTGAACCCAATCGGGTGTGTACTTGTTATTAGTCTTGGATGGTTTTTTCAATTACTCATTCCAAAAGAAAGTACCACATCAAATTAATTCCCTCAATTTGTTCTGAATGACTGAAAAAAAGAAAATATTAATCACCGAAGACGACCAAAAACTTGCTCAGACATTGGCCAAAGGGCTTCGCGAGAAAGATTTTGAAGTAGATATTGCTTACGATAGCAAGTTTGCTTTAAAATTTTTCAACTCAAAGAAGTTTGACCTTTTGATACTTGATATTAATATCGGAGGTGGTAAAAATGGCTACGAAGTTTGTGCTGAGATTCGACAAAAAGATACTCAGATTCCGATAATTATGCTGACTGCTTTTGGCGATTCGGATGATAAAATTGAGGGTTTTGAGAGCGGTGCAGATGATTACATTGTTAAACCTTACGATTTTAGGGAACTATTGGCTCGTGTAAATGTATTTTTGAAACGTGCAAATACTGATTCTTCGTTCGATATTAGCAATATTCTTAAAGTCGGCGACCTTGAGATGAATCTGGAGAGTAAAATAGTGATGCGGAGTGGTAGAAAAATTGATTTAACACCAAAAGAATTTAATCTACTCGAATACCTCGTACGTAACAAAGGTAAAATCATTTCAAAAAATGATATAGCCAAAGATGTCTGGAAAGAGAATGTAGAGAGCTTAAATGTGATTGAAGTATATATCAATTTTTTGAGAAAGAAAGTCGATAAAGAATTTGATACAAAACTTATTCAAACCAAAACCGGAATGGGTTATTTTGTAGAATAAACAACAAAAAAGCGATTTGTGAACTCAAATCGCTTTTTTGTTAGATTTATATTCAGAATTACTTCGTAACTACTTTTATATCGACTTTATTGGCTTGATTTCCCGAACCAATAGCATCAATTCTTTTAGCTTCAACACCTTTAGATTCTAACATAGTTTTGATAGCAAATGCACGTCTTAGAGCGATTTTGCTGTTAGCCGCCCCTGCATCGCTTGCGTGACCTTGAATCTGTACTTGAAGTTTAGGGTATTTCTTCATCAAATCTGCCAATTCAGAAATCAATAAATCAGAATCGGTGTCAGGTTTAGCAGTACCCTTTGCAAATTTAACATTTGCCATTGGCACAACTTGGCCGGCAGGTTTTGTAGCATCTGATAAATAAGTATTTAGGCTCGAACCAAAAGAACTAAATTCATCTGCACTCACCGCTGGCGGGATAGTAGCCAAAGAATCTTTGACTATCGTATCAGCTTTAATTTGAGTAGAATCGATGATTGGAGTAGCCAGAGTATCTACCATCGAAGCCTCCTCTTCACTACCAGCATCGACCGAAGGTTGATAATAATTATAATAGTAATAAATTCCACCAGCAATCAAGATGACAGCTCCGAGCCCAATCAATAACCATTTGAGCGGCAAAG
>JALOLV010000149.1 GCA_025455785.1 Spirosomataceae bacterium
TTGGTGCAATTCAACTCGAAGGTGTTAAAATTTTAGTTCCTGCGGCTAACCCAGTTGCTACGATTACAGTACCTCGTGCATTGCGTGGACAATAATAAAACGAATCAAAGTTTAGCTAATAGACCAAATAGAGCCTCTTTTGAGGCTCTATTTTTTACTTCAACTCAATAAAGTCCAAAAACAAATATCGACACTATCTTGCTATTCATCTACTCATTCTCATTATACATCTTCTAAAAATAATGTTTCATCATTTTGTATTTTAATAATATTTAGTATTAATTTAGTGCAATAAATTTCACTAACCACAAAATACCTAATATAACAAAATACCTAATATACTAAGATATAATGACAAAAGAAAAACCAATGAATGAGCTACCCTTGATGGGTACTCAGGAGGGTATTGTGTTATTTCATCCCAACATACCAAAAAACGCCGCAACAGCAGTCAGTGAAGTACTAAGCACCCGATGGATTGGACAAGGACCAAAAGTAGATGAATTTGAAAGAAAGTTTGAAGAAAGATTTACTGCTCCGTGCAAATGTCTTGCGGTAGGTTCGGGTACTGACGCACTCCATCTTTCTTATCTCCTCGCTGATTTACAACCAGACGATGAAGTTATTGCTCCCGTTTTTACGTGTACGGCTACCAATATCCCATTTTTATACATGGGTGTCAAAATCGTCTTTGCCGATGTTGACCAAAATCTTAATATTGATGTAAAACACGTCGAAAAACTAATTACTGAAAAAACAAAGGCTATCGTTTGTGTACATTACGGTGGGCTGCCATGTGACATGGATGAGTTATGGGAATTAGGTAGAAAGTACAACATAGCAATTATTGAAGACGCTGCCCATGCTGTGGGTGCAAAATACAAAGGCGAATACATCGGAAGCCAAAGCGATTTTACGATGTTTTCGTTTCAGGCAATTAAACATATTACAACTGGCGATGGTGGGATGCTCGTAGTCAAAAATCCTGAATTGGTTGAGAAAGCAAAAAGATTACGGTGGTTTGGAATTGACCGTAGCAAAAAGCAAAACGGAATTTGGGAAAATGACATAACCGAAATCGGATACAAATACCAAATGACGGATATTTCGGCGAGTATAGGTATTGCCGCTTTGGATGAATTCGATGAGCATTTAGCCCACAGACAGAATCTTTACAAAATCTATTGTGAATTACTAAAAGATATTGAAGGCATCAGGGTTATTGGTAGCGAATACACCGACCGTGAACACGCCGCATGGTTACTCACAGCCGAAGTTGATAATCGAGAGAGGTTAATGAAGCACCTCCGAAACCACAATATTGAGTCGGCCCAAGTGCATTATCGAAATGATAGATATAGCATTTTTGGCGGTAGAGTCGTTGGGCAATTTCCTAAAATGGATGCTATTGAAGAGCGTTATATTGTATTACCTCTTCATGCAAAAGTAACGGTTGAGGATGTATATTACATCGCTCATGTTTTGAAAAAAGGTTGGTAACCAAAAATGTAGCGAATGAACTTTAAGATTCATAAAGTAAACCTCGATTTTGAGCCAGTCTTTTCGATTTTAGTACCATCTTGGAACAACCTCGACTACCTTAAATGTGTAATCGGTAGTATCAGAAAAAACAGCCGATATAAACACCAAATTGTGGTTCATATTAACGAAGGCATCGACGGTACCGAAGACTGGGTTTTGGCTCAAAATGATTTAAGTTACACAAAAAGTACCGAAAACAGTGGTGTTTGCTATGGTTTTAATGCGGCATCGCATTTGGCAATTTCTGAATACTTAGTCTTTATCGACGATGACCTCTACCTATGTCCCGACTGGGATTATTATTTGTACGAAGAAGTAAAACAACACAAGGACGATAAATGGTGCATCAGCAGCACAATGATTGAGCCTTTCAATCGGGGTACAAAATGTATAATTCCAAATCAAGACTATGGAAGACATCCATCCGAGTTTGACGAACAACGATTTTTAAAAGAATATAGCACTATCCCTCATCCAGATTGGACCGGCAGTCAGTGGTATCCGATGGTGCTACCAACCTTTGTTTATCGAGCCGTTGGTGGTTTAAGCATAGAATTTTCGCCCGGAATGTACTCCGACCCCGACTTTATGATTAAATTATGGCATTTTGGTATAAGATATTACAAAGGCATCAGCAAAAGTAGAGCGTATCACTTCGGGAGTATCAGCACAACACGTGTAAAACGTAATGATGGCAGAAGCCAATTTATCTTAAAATGGGGATTTAGTAGTAATACGTTCTTTAAAAATTATCTCAAAATAGGTACTGATTTTAGTGGAAATCTTCAAGAGCCAAAAGAGGATTTTATTCTGCAATTTAAGAAAAGAATAGACCGTTGGAAAGTCAAATTGAAGAATCGTTCGATTAAATTCAAATAAAAACATATCTCGGATAAGCAAGAATGAGCAAATTAGAAGAAGAAATAAAATCAGTACCACATTCAAGGATTAACGCATTAAAATTTATTCATAGTTATCTCGAAGGGGTAGATGTGAAGGAAAAAACTGTCATTGACCTCTCGGCAGGTTCGGGCTATGTAGCGAATTTATGGCATAAAGCAGGGGCTAACGTAAGTCCGTACGATATGTTTCCGGAGTTGCTCAAAAGCGAAAATCTAAAATGTCAAAAGATTGATTTAAACGAGAAACTTCCAATTGCTTCCGAATCAGCCGATTATGTACTTTTGATGGAAACCATCGAACATATCCCAAACCAATATCAATTGCTCAACGAAATTGGTAGAATTTTAAAAAAGGGTGGAATTCTGGTCTTAACCAAACCAAATAACAGCAACATTGGTAGTCGTTTTGCAAATCTTTGGCTCGAAGCCGAACGCAGCGATATGTTTTTACCCAATGAAAAAAGTGTTATAGGCTACGACAACGAAAGAGTCTATTTAGGAAGGATATTTTTGCTTGGAGCTATTAAACTACGTACACTGGCCGGAATAGCGGGATTGAAAGTACAAAAAGTTCATAAAAACCAATTAGGAATAAGCTCTGTGCTTTGGTTTATCTTGATTGGCTGGTACTTCTACATTCGCACGAGCCTGACCTACGGAAAGTTGAAACGAAAGCTGCCCGATTACGAACTCGAACCACTCGAAGAGCAGCACGAATTAAATCGAAATTTCACTATACTATTTCACAAACACCTTTGTATGACATTCATAAAGCAATAAAAAAGACGACCTTCCGGTCGTCTTTTTTATTAACTATTTATCTTCAAAACAGCCATAAATGCCTCTTGTGGCACTTCAACTGTTCCAATCTGCCTCATACGTTTCTTTCCTTTCTTTTGCTTTTCGAGGAGTTTACGCTTACGGCTAATGTCCCCACCATAACATTTCGCTAAAACGTCTTTACGCATAGCCTTTACAGTTTCACGAGCAATTATCTTTGCCCCTATAGCTGCCTGAATAGCGATTTCGAATTGTTGTCTTGGGAGTAATTCTCTTAACTTTTCGCACAGTTTTTTACCCCACTCATAGGCTTTTGAACGGTGAACAATCGCCGAAAGTGCATCGACTTTATCTCCATTCAACATAATGTCGAGTTTTACTAATTCTGATTCACGATAGCCAATCAAGTGGTAATCAAGCGAAGCATATCCACGAGAAATTGACTTTAATCTGTCAAAAAAATCAAAAACAACCTCTGCAAGTGGCATTTCAAAGGTCAGTTCGACCCTCGATGAAGTCAAATAAACTTGATTTTTCAAGATACCACGTTTATCCATACAAAGGCTCATGATATTTCCGACGTATTCTGAGGCCGTTATGATTTGAGCATTGATAAATGGTTCTTCAATCCAACTTATTAGATTGGGGTCTGGCATTTCGGAGGGAGCCGACACCTCAATTAATTCTTCTTTCTTATTAATAACGTGAAATTTCACCGACGGAACGGTCGTCAGAACCGTCATATCAAATTCTCTCTCAAGACGCTCTTGAACAATCTCCATGTGGAGCATTCCTAAGAATCCACAACGAAATCCGAAACCAAGAGCCATTGAAGTTTCAGGTTCCCAAACCAGAGCTGCATCATTGAGTTGAAGTTTTTCCATGGCCTCACGTAAATCTTCAAATTCAGAAGTATCCACTGGATAAATCCCCGCAAAAACCATCGGTTTCACCTCTTCAAAACCTTTGATAGCTTCTTTTGTTGGTTTATCAAGGTGTGTGATGGTATCCCCTACTTTTACTTCTTTAGCAACTTTGATACCTGAAATGATGTATCCAACATCGCCACATTCGATGACATCACGAGGCTCTTTGGTCAATTTCAAAATCCCGACTTCATCGGCAAAATATTCTTTGCCGGTTGCCACAAATTTCACCTTATCACCCTTACGGATGTTACCGTTTTTTACACGAAAAATTACCTCAATGCCTCTGAATGAGTTGAAAACCGAGTCGAAGATAAGTGCTTGTAACTCGGCATTGGGATTTCCAGCAGGGGCAGGAACTCTATCAACAATTGCAGTTAGAATTTCTTCAATACCGATGCCCTCTTTGGCAGAAGCTGGAATAATCTCGTCTCTATCACAACCTATCAAATCTACAATTTGGTCTTTAACCTCCTCGGGCATCGCACCCGGAAGGTCGATTTTATTCAAAACCGGAATAATCTGCAAACCGTGGTCAACCGCCAAGAAAAGGTTACTAATTGTCTGTGCCTCAATACCTTGTGAAGCATCGACAACCAACAAAGCTCCTTCACAGGCAGCAATCGAGCGTGAAACCTCGTAGCTAAAATCCACATGACCGGGAGTGTCAATGAGATTTAAAATAAATTCTTCGCCCCTAAAACTGTAGTTCATCTGAATCGCATGACTCTTAATCGTGATTCCACGCTCACGCTCTAAGTCCATATCATCAAGCACTTGGGCTTGCATTTCACGGTCAGATATTGTATTAGTTTTTTGTAATAAACGGTCAGCGAGTGTACTTTTTCCGTGGTCTATGTGTGCAATGATGCAGAAATTACGAATATTCTTCACAAGTCAGATTTACAATTTTCAGTTTTTGATAACCAATAAAGCAAATGTTAAATACATTTGTTTACGAAATAATACACAAAAGTAGCGAAGAAAATTAGATTTTTATAGGATTTTTGCCTAACAATTAAATTATACACTGCATTACCATTTTCTAACATAAGATAAATAAGCCCCAAAATTATCTTTAACTAAATCACCGTGGTCGATTCCGATATTAATACAAATATCAGCTTTTAGTTTTGGCACATAAAATACTCCCATCATAGAATACGAAGCCTGTGTTACAAACAATTTATTCAAATCTTCGATACCCCAATTGTTAAATGCACCAAAATTACGAGAATAAGAGAATCTGTTAACTAATCCAATTTTACCAATTTGATTCAGAATTGCACCATAAAAAGCTACAATTTTATTATTGTTAACAAAAACCGAACTATTGTCGATTCTATTCTCGTTTCGGATATTTTCTTGTGGAGTCATAAAGGGCGTACCTATTGTGCGGCGGTTATAGGACCATCCATCATAATATTGGGCATGATTGAAATAAAAATTATTATTGTTTGGGTGCCTATCAGTGAAGTTAAGTAATCTTGCCAATCCAGCTACATAATCACCTTGATTTTTGGTAAATAAATATTCAAAAACAACCTTTTTAAATGGCGATTTATTCTTAGACGTGATACTGAATCCATAAAGACCATCATCGGCATTCACCAAATTAAATAATTCTCCATCATCAAAAATCGACTGCTTGTAAACTAAAATTCTGGCCTTAGGTAAATCAATATCAGCCCCTAAATCAATTGAACCAACGTGATTGCCAAACCTATTTGCTGTTTCAAAAGCATTGTAAAGCGAATCTTTTGAATTCCAAAGTTTTTTAAAGGGAATCACAACATTGCCATAGGTATAAAAATCAGCGGGAAATTTACCATTCAAAAACCTATCTTCGGATGGTGGTAATTCGTATTTAGGTGTTCCACCCCATTGTACGTTATGAATGATTCCTCCGTGAAGTTTCAGTTTTGAATTTGGTTTTCCTAATCGAATAAATAATGTTTTTTGATGTAGAAAATAATTTTTCACAAATGTTTGATTCCCAAACCAGCCATGAGCATACATTCCCTTAAAACTCAACCAATTAAAGATAAGTCTTGTATAATTTGGAATACCGATTTGCACTTTTGGTAATGGCAAAGCATTGCTCGACCAAGTTATAGAACCCGAACTTAATGTAGAATCAACAAAACCTATGACTTCCCGTTTTCGTCCTGCACAAATCTCAAAGATTCCGAGTTTTGAATTAATATAATATTCCGGAAGCATAATTTTAGCTTGATTACCCAAGACAGACATAACTTCGCCACCGAATCCAACTTTAAAAAACCTTGAAGTCGAATCGTAATCTTTTTGGATTCGTTGCTTAACAACAAGCGTGTTGGCTTTGTCTGGAATAGCCCCCCATTGGTTATTGGCTTGCCAAAAAGGTAGTTTTCCGTAGATAGAGAAATAAGAACCAACCTCGAAACGATAATGGTAATTTGAACTCTTTTTTTGAGCAAAAAGAGAAGTACACAACAAAAGTAATATGGATATTTTTTTCAACATTGCCTGACATCATAATTAGTCAGAAAATAAGCAAAAATGACGCCAATCGAAAGAAAGTAGTACGCCGAGGGTGATGAACTACCTATTTTGCAGACATTTGCATTAATAAACCTGTGATGTAGCCCAAATATGTCCCAATTGCATTGCCAAAAATAGCCAATAAAACACCTACGGGTGCTAAACTAGGGTGAAATGCCGCCGCTACTACTGAGGCAGAAGCAACACCACCCACATTTGCTTGCGAGCCAACTGCTGTAAAAAAGAAAGGAGCCTTAACGATTTTTGCAGCAATTAATGTAAATATACCATGTGTTAGAATCCAAACAAAACCTATAAGAAATAAATATGGATTTCGGAAAGCATTAAAGATATTCATTTGCATTCCGATTGTGGTTATCAATATGTATAAAAACAAAGTTCCAAATTTTGAAGCACCGTAATTTTCGAGGTTTCGGGCTTTGGTTTGAGATAAAATTAAGCCAAACGTTGTAGCAATCGTAATTATCCAAAAAGATTTAGAGGCCAAACTATACGATTTTAGATTTGGGTAATTGATTTCTATAAAGGGAGCAATGTTATCAGCTACCAAATGAGCAATTCCTGTAACTCCAAAACCCACGAACATCAGAACCACCAAATCTTTGAGTGCAGGATTTTTCTGACGGGCAGCGGCTTCATGTTCCATTTTGGTTTTCAATTCTTCGATTATCGAATTGTCGGCCTTCATCCATTTATCAATCACAACCGAAATACTTACGCCGTACAGTAGCATCGCAAGCCAAAGCTCCGACATCAAAACATCAATAACGCTGGCTTGGCTGAATATTTTGCTATCAGGCTGAAAAACTTCTTTGAGTGCCATTTGGTTGGCATTTCCACCAATCCACGAGCCAGCAATAGTTGCCATTCCTCGCCAAACATTATCATCATCAAAAAAAGTTGGATTGATACTTTTGACAATCAAGATTCCGAGCGGCCCACCTAACATAACTCCCAATGCTCCCGCAAAGAAAATAATTAGGGCTTTCGGGCCAAGGCGTTTGATGGCATTGAAATCAATACTTAAAACCAAGAAAACCAAACAAACGGGCAGCAAATACCTCGATGCGATTTCATCTAAGTTGGATTCGGCCGCAGAAATGACATTGAAAGAACTCAGTAAACCCGGAATAAAAAAACACAACAAAATGGTAGGAACGTACTTATAGAATTTTTGAAAAGATTTTAGCGATGCCGTGTAGAAAACAAAAGC
>JALOLV010000150.1 GCA_025455785.1 Spirosomataceae bacterium
TGTTTGGTGCATTTTCAACCACAAATGGTTTATATTGCCGACATAATTATCATGGGATTTGGGGCAATTGGAGTCATCCAAAGTGTATTCGATAAACGTAAAATACGCTGTGCCTGTTTGGGGTCTGTATTTAATTTACCAATGAGTACCGTTACCATCATCGAAAATACTATCATGGTTGTTGTGGGCGTTATATTGTTGGTAACTTGAAAGAAGTTTATGGATAAAAAATTTAAGAAAAATATTTTTAAAAAAACGCTCATATACTCAAGTATAGTGGCTTTTTGGTTGGTTTCATGCAAAACAAGTGATACCATTCCAGAATTGAATATTGACTTTCCGGCTGCATTTGTTGTAAACGGTGAGAGTAATACCATTTCTGTTATTGATTTAAGCAATAATGAAGTAGTTGAAACAATTAATCTTGCGTTGAATACCAATAAAAATCAGGTAACAACCATCAATAATTTTTGGTCGCATCACATTCAGCTTTCGCCCGACGGAAAAAAAGTTGCTATTGCGGCACCAGAATTTGACTTTACACTCGGACACGACGCTGCACATCAAGCCAGCAGTAGCAATAAAGCTGGAGGAATCATTGTAGTAGATGTAAAAACAGGTAAAATCCTGAATCGAATCAATGTACCGCAAATAAATTACAATGCGGCATTTACAAAAGATGGTAAAGAAATCTGGACAGCAACCAGTACTCACAGCGGAGAATTGAAAATATATGATGCCGAAAATGGTGTTTTAATAAAAAACTTTAGCCTCGGGGCCGACCCCACAGAGTTATCGTTCACGCAAGATGGCAATTTTGCGTTTGTAGCACTGGGCGAAAGCAGTACTGTTTTGTCGATAAGCACCCAAAAGAGAGAAATCTCAAACTACATCAAAGTAGATTTGTTTCCGACCAATGTCTGGACAGGTGCCGATGGAATGATTTATGTTGAAAATAAAAATAGGCCGTCTGTAAATATCATTGACCCGTCAAAGATGTTCACAACCGAGTTTATCGATACTGATTTTCGGCCCGGAAATACTGCTTTAAACAAAACCCAAAATGAACTTTGGATTTGTCAGGCAAACGATAATAAAGTGGCTTATTTTGAAAGAATCAAAAACGAATGGCGAATAAAAGGAAGGATAATTGTTGGGGATGATGCCCATGCAGTTATGTTTACAAAAGATGATAAATTTGCTTATGTTGTCAATCAACGTGGAAATTCGGTAAGTGTTATTGATGTCGAACGAAAACAAAAAATCAAAGATATTCAGGTTGGGCTAAAACCAAACGGAATCGTAATGGTAAATCAATAATTTTTAACAAACAAAACAATAATACAATGAAAAAATCAGTTTTATTTACCCTAATTACATTGATTTTCAGTGGATTAGTAATGGCGACACCGCCAAAAACCGCCGAAGCTAAGTTTAAAACTTCGGCTGTGTGTGGTATGTGCAAAAAACGCATCGAGCGGGATTTGGGCGTAACAAAAGGGGTTGTAGAGTCTAAACTAAACTTAGAAGATAAAGTGGTAACAATCACCTACAACCCTAAAAAGACGAGCCCAGATAAATTAAAAGCGGCAATTTCAAAAATTGGATATGACGCAGATGATGTTGTGGCCGATAAAAATGCACATGATGCTCTTCCAGATTGTTGCAAAAAAGGCAATGCAATGCACAAGGATTAATCAAACAAAAAGGCACGAACTTTAGAATCGTGCCTTTTTGTTATTTATCTGTTTTCTTTTCATCAAAATCAGAATCATCGTAATCGTAGTTTTCAGCAAAAATCATTGGCATTTTTTTATTGAGGTATTTGTGTTGTTTTGATGTCAAATAGATAACCGAATAGGCGATTTCATCCGTACCCGTAAAATTGGCCAATTGATAAAATGCTCCATCTTTGCCGCTTTCGGTAATTGCCTTGTTACACAAACCCACAAATGGATTTAGTTGTAATTCAAAATCGAGATACTCATTCACCTCTTCTTTATTTTTGCTCTTTGCTTTTGCTTCAATTATCTGACTCTCTGCATACCTCTTACCATCAAAAGAAAATCCATAGGAATATTCCCTTCGCATGAATTTACTTTTTTTATTCATTTTTTTGAAATTATTTGTAACATTTTCAACTTTGAATTGACCTCTCGAAATCCGGCTTAATTCATCAAGATTATTCTTGACTATATCGGCGTTTAAATCAAAATTCCAAGAATTCAAATGTGAAATCAGGTTTGGAATCTTCATCAGTAAATTTAATTGACCACCTCCTACTTTGCGAAATTCTAAAATCAAACTATCCAAATTTGATTCTTCAGAAAATAATCCTAAATTTTTAAGTTCACCTAACACAAATCGTAAACTATCAATACTATTTTGGCGGTCGTACATCGTGAAATCGACATAATTATTTGGTAATGATTCTTCGACTATCGTGGCTTGTGTACTATCAAAAAATACAAATGATAGCTTTGGACTTTGATAATCGCAAACTATGACGAGTCGTTTTTTTGAATTAATGTCGTTCAGATAATCATTCACAATTCTGAATTGGTTTTCGCCGATTGAGGGATAGTATATTGCACCTGCTTTTTTTAAAGAATCAACCCCAGATTTAATTAGTTGAGACAACGATGCTTGTAAAATTTGATTGTACTTGACATTATTTATTGTTGCCGAAACTAAGAAAACCGAGTCAATGGCATATTCACTGATGGTGTCTGACACGACAGATACGTTTGAAACTTTGGCACCATTAAATGCCTTTTCTCCGATTTTCTTCAATAAGTCCGAATAAATCTCGGTATTAGATTTATTGTAATAATCATTAATATCAACGACAAAAACTTCATCCGAAAACTTAAAAGCATCGGACGGTTCTTTCATCTTTTGATTTTGAGCTTCCTCAAACTTTGGCTCAGAAATTAATTTTTCACGTTTCATAGCGTTAAGTAAGACTTTTGAATCAAAACTTGAAACGGCTTCTTTATAATAATCGGTGTTTGCAGGAGTGATATGTTCTGTAAATACCGAAGGATATTTTGCAGTCAAAAACTCGGTTTGTGATTTTGTTAAGAAAATGATTTTACTATCGCCCAAATCATAAAATTGCCCGTCAATCTCGGCACTAACTAATGCTCCATTTACCAAACCTATGTATTCTGGAACCAAACTCAAAGGAGTTGTTGATTCACTCAATAACTTGACTATTTCGGGATTTTGCCCTTCGGGTGAATCTTTATTGATAGTATAAAGTTCTGATTTATTGACAAACTTTTTGCCATCAAGCCTGAATCCATATTCTAAAACACGAGTTTCAGAAATATCCTTTTTGAGTTCTTTCTCGAAATTATCGAATGGTTTTTCGGGATTAAATTTATTATCCGAAATAACAATTAAATCATTGATGAAATTCTTAAAAAATTGAGTATCATTTTTGTCAGAAGACATACTTTTTAGCGGAAGAATGTAACTTTTTAGCAAATATCTCGGAAAATTATGAGTAGAATTCTCCAAACGAGTATTTACAATTATTTTGTCTAACTCAGATGCAGAAATTTGAGGAATCACGTTTGACGATTGAAATCTATATAGAATTTTACGGAGGCTATCACGGCTATCTTTGAAATTATAGAGGGCAATTTCTTTTTCATTATTGCTTTTTTCACCCAAATTAAATGGGCCAAAAGAATAACGTCGCTTACTCAATTGAAAAACCTTTTTATATTGATTTTCATCTAACAATAGAATAGCCTTACGGGTGTCATTTTGGTTTATAAACGGATTGAAACCATTTGATGCTACAATAAAACGTTTTTCTGAATGAATATCGGATAAATAATCATTGATAACTTGTAAATCGTTATTACCAAAACCACTAAAACTTTGTACTAAGGGCAAATAAGTATTGATGATACTCGAATCAATTTTAATATCGGGAGGAATCAAATCTTTAATTTTTTGAGTAATAGTAAAATCGGTCTCTGATTTTTGGATGTAATTTTGATTGTCAATCTGAACCGAAAGTTGATAATATTTAGTATTATTCCTAAATGTGTTCATCAACTTAAAAAACTGATTGCTATTGGATAATAGCGTTTCGTAAGAATTTTCTGGGGCTTTCTTTGTGGTTTCGGTCAATACCAAATCTTTGTATTTGATATTGGGTAAAACTTTTTTCTTAATCTCCGCAAAAACCTTCTCATAAATTTCGGCTCGGGTAGTTTGAAGAGGATTGAAATCGACCAAAACTACATTTTTGATTTTTGATAAAATTTCAATATTACTTTTCAACTCATAAGGCTTGTATGAGTTCACCAAGGAGTTGAAGTCTTCGTTGCTAATTAGATTAACCTTCTTTAGAGAATCGACATAACTGATTTGTTCAGCTTTGAGAAAATCGTAATTACCATAAAAAAATGACTGTTTTGCGGCGAAAATAAACGGACTAAAATCTTTGATGAAGAACAAATTATCTCTTTCAATCCAATTTAAAAGTTCTTTTTCGACCTTTGAATCGATTAATCCAAGTGATTTTAATGCCAGAATTATTTGCAGATAATTCTGCCTCGAATTTTTAAGATTAACGCTTAATTGTAAAAATGTAAGTGGGTTAGATATATTTACATCACCATCAAGTTCATTTCTGAATAGCATTTTTTCGCCGAGCATTTTTTCGACTCCTTCTCGAATCTGTACCAATTCATCGGCCGACGAACCAACATTTCGCATCAAATCTAAGATTCCGATATAAAATAAAATAATGTGTTTTGATTGCGACAAAGAATCTGGAAAAGGCATCATTGACCTACCTCTTTGGGCTATTGTCTGATTTTGGGTTAAAGCACTTAAAAAATTTCCTTTTTCATCGGTCATTACTTTATAAAGTGCGTCTTTTCCAAATTCGGATAAAATTTGTTCATTCTTTAAACCCTCTAAATACTTTTCGATTTCTTGATTTGTGAGTTTCTGTGAAAATCCGAGCGATGAAACCGAGACAAGTAAAGCAATTAATATTGTTTTCATTGATGATATTTTTGACTTTTACAAAGCTAAACAAAAAAAGCCCTGCTTTTAGCATGGCTCGCCTAAAGAAAAAAATCGAGGTCAATGACCTCGATTTTTAAGATTTCAATACACGATGAATCTTACCCTTCGACTCTTTGATTTGTCTTCACGACCTGTCTGGTCGGTTATAACATCATTTTCGCCAAAGCCTTGTACTAAGATTTTTAAATTTTCAATACCCGAACGTGTCAGATAATCGGCACATGATTTTGCTCTACGTTCTGAAAGTTTCTGGTTGTAGGTTGCATCTCCGGAAGTATCCGAATAGCCCGCCAACTGAACATTCAACTTCGGGTTTAATGTCATTAATTCAACCAAACGGTTAATATCAATATAGTATTCAGATTTAATCACATTTGAGTTTACATCAAAATAAACATCATTTAAAGTGTAAATCTTTTTGGTTTCATAAACTATGCTTGGGTCTGATTTCAGACGGAAAGTTTCAACTGGTTTCGAGAAATCTGGGGCAGGTGCTGCTTTGTATTCTGCCGCAGCTGTATTTGCCTCAGGAATCTTTGCCGTTGCAACTTTTTGGGTTGGAGGTGTAGCCACTGTTTTGGTAACAACTAAGTTTTCCTCTTTTCCACTCAAAACAATATTTTTTACAAATTTCGATTCAGCATCTTTGGTGTCAGTTGTAAATTGTTCTGAATACGGCTCAAAGCCGGGGGCAATGACACTAACTGCATACAACCCACCAAAGTGAAGATTTACAGAACCATTGGCATCGACTGTCATTGGCTGATTTGTCTTCAAATCAAGCATTTTATACTTAGCATCTCTAATGGTTGAGCCACCCGAATTAAGTACATTAAACTTATAGGTCATTCGCATTGGCATCATCTCGATTGTGTTCTGAACACTTCCATCGCTATTTTCTACCAAATTGATTTTAATTTCTTTGTTTCCATAGCCATTTGCTGCACACGCAACCGTATATTCATTTCCAGCCTTCAACTGAAAAGCAGATTCTCCATTTTTAGTAAGTAAATTCAATGAACTTTTGCTATTGAGTGCTGCGGTCAGCTTTGCATCAATCGGTTGCTTTGTGAGTGCATCAATAACTTTTAAACTTATCGGAATACTACGAGTGCCTCTGAAACTATTTGGTAATGGCATTTCGTAAATATCACCTCTGATTTCGAGATAGATTTTATCGCTATTACCCGATACAACCAAGTACTCCTCATTTTTATCTGTATTGATGAAATCCATGTCTTTAGGAAAAGTCCACGACCCATCTTCTTGCAATTCTGTTTGATAAAAATCAAAACCACCTTTTCCGCCCGGACGCAATGAACTGAATATCAAAGTACGGTTATCTGGCATAATGAAAGAGGCCTTTTCACATTCAGCATTGATTGGTTCGGGTAATCTATCAAAATTAGTCCAGCCCCCATCTTCGGTGCGGTTAGCAACCCAAATTGTGTAGCAAGGCTCATTTCCATATTTTTCAAACTTCTCTCTAACGAAATATAATGTCTTTCCATCTTGAGATATACTCGGACTCCCCTCGTGCATGGATGTATTTAATGGTTCACCTGCATTTTTTGGTTCACTCCAAGTTTCCCCGTTGCGTTGTGCAAAATAAATATCTTTCTCACCCATTCCGTTTGGAAGCAGAGCATCGAAAAACAATAATTTACCATCGTAAGTTAAGGTTGTTGAAGAAATTTTACCTTTCAAAACCGAATTAATTGTTTGAATCGGTGTTGGTTTTCCCCAATCGGCATCCTCACTACTACGTGTACTCATAAACAAACGAGTTTCATTTTGGCGTTCCTGTGCAAAAACACAAGTTTTACCATCTCCGCTTACCGACAAAGCATATTCTCTATGCTCTTTTGTGTTGATTTGTTGACTAATTGGCTTAACTAAAGCTTGAGCTTGTGCAAATAAACCAAAGTTAATCAAGGCTGCAGTCAATACGAGTTTTTTCATCTGTGCAATAAATTTTGGGTTACTATCTTTCTAATCACGAACATTTATTATGCTTAAACCCAAATACCATGCCAAAAAACTATTAAGCGGTATCATTTTACAATTATTATTTCTATACAATTTTTTATATCAAGCAATTTAACAATAGTTATTTCAAATTAAAACCTTAATAATCAACAACTTACAAAGTATTCAATTCTATATCATTTTAACACATTAATTTCTATCGACGAATCACTAAATACGCGATGAGTGGCTTTGATAAAATCTTTATCGTCGGCTTTAAAAATAAAGGGTTGTGGTTTTTCAAAACTATTTCTAAACCTACCTCTCATAACCTCACTCCGAACCATTTGATGATAATTTGCCATAATCATTTTTTTATCTGGCATATACGGGTGATTAGGCTCATTGCCCGGGTACACATCGACCAATTTCACCACCCAGTCAGCATCGGTACCTGTTGTACTAACTTTAAGTTTTGCTAAAATATCGCCTGTTACTGTAACATCTTCTGTCAAAATATCCGACTGAAATACCAAAACATCGGGGCGTTTAGCTGCAAATCTCTGGTCTTCTGACATATAGTTGAATGGAGTAAATCCAAGCATCGACGGAATATCTTCGCTGTAAGGAACTGGTTTCGCTGGGTCGCTTACAAATTCCGAAAAAGTAATTTTTGTAGGTTTAGCAGCATCCAACTTTCCATTCGGATTTAAGAAAAATGTTTGTTTTAGAGCCGCCGGATATGGATACGTATCAAATTTTCTCCAATCTTTTTTGCCAGTATCAAATAAATAAGCCTCTGGTAAGCCCGTTTTGCCATCTCCTGCACCTTTTAAATAATGATTGAAAAACGTTTTTTCAATTTCTTTTTGGTAAAAAGTTGCAATGCTATCACCAAAATAAACATTAGAATGAAGTGTGTGGCCCGTCTCAACCGACCATCTGCCATGACCAAACGGCCCCATTACGAGGGTGTTGTTGGTTTTAGAGTTATTTTTTTCAAGTGTCTTGTAGATTGCTAATGGGCCATATAAATCTTCGGCATCAAACCATCCACCAACTGTCATTACTGCGTGATTCACATTCTTCAAATGCGGAATAATGCTTCTTTTTTGCCAAAACTCATCGTAATTTGGGTGTTCGACTGTTTCTTGCCAATAAAAATTATCTTTATAATATTGCTGAACATTTTTCAATGGTCCTAAATCAAGCTGAAACTGATAACCATCTTTTGTTTTGGTATCAATCATTTGGTAGTCGTACCAAGAATTTGGAGTAGGGCCATTATGCTGAATACCGAAAACAGGATAGGTGAACAAATATGCTTGAATGAATGCACCATTGTGGTGAAAATCATCAAAAAAGAAGTCTGAAACTGGTGCTTGCGGCGACGAGGCCTTCAATGCAGGGTGAGCATCGACAGCACCCGCAATCGTATAAAAACCGGGGTAGGAAATCCCCCATTGCCCAAACTTTCCGTTGTTATTAGGTACATTATTTAACAACCATTCAATTGTATCATAGGTATCAGAACTTTCATCAACCGGCACTCCCACTCCATTACCCGGGTTATTTGGTGTCATATTTGTCCATTTTCCTTCTGACATCCACCTTCCACGTACATCTTGATAAACAAAAATATACTTATCCTTCATTAGAAACTCCGATGGGCCAAGACGGCTTGGATATTTATCTACGCCATACGGTGCTACACTGTAACAAGTCCTTTGCATCATGAAAGGATACTTGTTGATTTCGGAAGCATCTTTTGGAACATAAACATTTGTGTGTAGCTTCACACCATCCCGCATCGGTACCTTAAACTCATATTTTGTGTAATTCTCTTTAACAAAATTATTCTGCCCGATTGCAGTATTCACAAAACAAAAGGTTAGAAGAATTGATAATAAATTTTTCATCGTGTATGTTGAATAAATATTGATATTGTTAATTCTCTTCAAAAAAAAATGCCAAGAATCTGATGGTCAGATTCTTGGCAAAGTTTTAACTAAAAATTGCGATAACGCAAACAGCAGCGACCACCAAAAACGATAAAATTCTCTTCAGACGGTCTGACACAACAACTTTGGGTGTAAGTTGTTGAAGGTGTAAATCTTTTTTCATTTTACCTCTTCGAGTTACGTAAGTATAATTAGGGAAGCAATCACGGATGCTAAGGTAGAAAGTTGAATTTATTTTTCAAAATATTTTGAAAGTTTTTTTTATACAAAATATTCGATACACAAATAAAAGTATTTGGCTATGAATAAAAACTAATACTTCTTAACTTTGTGGATTGAATTACAAAACAGCTACAACCGATTATGTCTGATATTAAAGAGAGTCAAGTTTTAAGGATTGCGGTACAAAAATCTGGTAGATTAAGCGAAGACTCATTTAGATTGTTTAAGGAATGCGGTATAAAATTTGAAAGCGGAACAGGTAAACTCAAAACCCTTTCTTCAAATTTTCCAGCAGAATTTTTATTTTTAAGAGATGACGATATTCCGGGTTACGTCGAAGATGGCGTTGCCGACATTGGTATCGTTGGTGAGAATGTTTATACAGAGTCGAATCGTAAAGTTGAAATCAGTCATCGTTTGGGCTTTTCAAAATGCCGACTGTCGATAGCAATTCCAAGAAATATCGAATACAAGGGTATTCAGGATTTGCAAGGGAAATCATTTGCGACTTCATACCCAAGAATTTTGGGTAATTTCTTAAAAGAGATGGGTATCAAAGGCGAAATTCATGAAATCAGTGGCTCAGTTGAGATTGCTCCGAGCATTGGTTTAGCCGATGCAGTTTGCGATATAGTCAGTTCGGGAAGCACTCTTTTGAGCAATGGATTGAAGGAGGTAGAAGTAATTTATCGTTCTGAAGCGGTTTTGATAAGCCATAAAAAATTATCAAAAGCCAAAAACAAAGTCCTTGAAAAATTGCTTTTCAGAATAGAGGCCGTACAAAAAGCACAAAACCACAAATACATATTGTTGAATGCTCCAAACGAGAAACTCAACGACATTATTAGTTTGATACCCGGAATGAAAAGTCCGACCGTTGTGCCATTGGCCCAAGAGGGATGGAGTTCAGTACATTCGGTTTTAGAAGAAAATGACTTTTGGGAAAATATTGAGGCAATTCGTGCTGCGGGAGCCCAAGGAATTTTGGTTGTTCCAATCGAAAAAATGATTTATTAATCAATTATGGTTTAAATTGAATTTTAATGCAAATACTAAGTTTTCCAGATAAATCGGCTTGGAAATCAATTTTGGCAAGACCTACCCAACAAATGGCCGAAATTGAGAAAGCAGTTTTACCGATTCTCGAAAATGTAAAATCGAATGGAGATAAAGCACTCAAAGAGTATGCTCTGAAATTCGATAAACTAAATATTGATGATTTTAGTGTGCCATTGAGGGAAATAGAGGAAGCCGAATCTAAACTTTCGGATGAACTCAAAACCGCCATCCAGACTGCTTACAATAACATACATACTTTTCATAAAGCTCAAGTACAACCACCAAGCATCGTCGAAACCATGAACGGCGTAAGGTGCTGGCGAAAGAGTGTTGCCATTCAAAAAGTAGGATTTTATATTCCGGGCGGTACAGCCCCCCTATTTTCAACGGTATTAATGTTGGGTGTTCCAGCCCAAATTGCTGGTTGTCAAGAGATTGTACTGTGTTCACCATCAAATCATCCAGCCATTTATTATGCGGCCAAATTAGTAGGTGTTACCAAGATTTTCAGAATCGGTGGGGCTCAAGCAGTCGCAGCAATGGCGTATGGTACTGAAAGTATTCCGCAAGTTTTTAAGATTTTTGGACCCGGAAATCAGTACGTTACGGCAGCAAAACAGTTAATTAGTAAAGAAGGTGTTGCTATTGACATGCCCGCGGGTCCTTCAGAAGTAGCGATAATGGCCGATGAAAGTGCCGTGCCATCGTTTATAGCGGCTGATTTACTATCACAAGCCGAACACGGAATTGATAGCCAAACATTGTTGGTAACAACCTCTAAAAAATTAGTTTCGGCTGTAAATTTGGCAGTATCGGGGCAATTGAACCGCTTACCAAGAAAAGAAATTGCCCAAAAAGCAATTGAAAACTCCCGTATTGTATTACTCGAATCACAAGACGAATGCGTAGAAATGATTAACGATTATGCACCAGAGCATTTGATTCTTTCGGTGGAGGACTACGAATCAGTTTCTGAGAGAATAGTTAATGCGGGTTCGGTGTTCCTTGGTAATTACACCCCAGAATCTTGCGGGGATTATGCTTCGGGTACAAATCACACATTGCCAACAAATGGCTATGCAAGGGCATACAGTGGAGTTTCGGTTGATAGTTTTGTTAAGAAAATCACTTACCAACACATCTCAAAAGAAGGAATTCAGAACATCGGCAAGACTGTCGAAGTGATGGCAGAGGCCGAATCGCTCGATGCACACAAAAGAGCTGTAAGCATCCGATTAGAAAGTATAATAAATGAATAATCTATAATAAACGTGATGATTTAAAGGGTAGGTTAGACAACTTACCCTTTATTTTTATCGGTCGTTATCAAAATAACTGCAAAAATAATCGCAATTGCAGCGAAAATGAATTGAGTATTAATGGATTCATTATTTAAGTAAACCCCTAAGCTAATGGCTACTAATGGGTTTACATAATTATAAGTCGCCACCAAAGTTGGCGAGGCCTCTCTCGAAACCCAATTGAACACCAAAAAGCCCGAAACCGAAGCTACGAATAATAAGTATGCAAATGCTGTAATGAGTCGAGAATCGAACTTTGAAGTATCGATTTCAGTAAATTCACCCATTAATCCACATGCTACGAGCGATACTACCCCACCGACTATCATCTGAACACTCGCTACAACTACCACATTTGCCAAAGGTGCTTTTTTGATAGCAACCATTACTCCAAAACTCCAACTTAAAGTTGCAATTATTAAAAATAATACACCTAAAGCAAAATACTGTTCGTACCCTTTTAGTGCAAAACTGCTAAGATTCACCAACAAACCAACCCCAATTATTCCGGACAGGCATCCGAGCAAAATCCTGTAAGAAGGCGACTTTTTATCAATAATCCATTGTAAAACCACTAACCAAACAGGAATTATGGCCGGAAACAAAGAAGCATAACCCGACGGAACCCACTGAACAGCTACCGTCAGAAATCCATTACCAACACTAAGCATTAGGATTCCGGCCAAGCCAGACCAAATCCATGTTTTGAGGTTTGGAAATTCAAATTTTGTGGTGATGATTGCCAAAACAAACAGAATGATACCAGCCAAAAAATTACGGATTCCAGATGCAAAAATGGGGGGTATATTGCCAACTAAATATTGAATATTGAGGTAGGTTGTTCCCCAAACAACATATAGGAAGAATAAAGCAAACCAAACTTTTGAGGTAGAATTTTTCATTATGAATTGTTATGTAGGCCGCAAAATAGAGCATAAAAAAAGAACTTTCCAATTAACCTGCACACAGATTTTGGAAAGTTCTTAAGTATATTAGGCTAAATATTACAATTTCAATCTCTTAACTTTGATAACATCACGATACACTTTACCGTCGGCTTTTACGGTTACAAAGTATTTACCTTTTGATAATTGGCTGATGTTGTAGGTCTTCTCGAAATTAGTAACATCATAATACTTTGTACTATAAAGTAAATTATCATAAGAATCTCTGATTTCAACTTCGAGCAATTTAACATCGTTTACGTCTAATTTTAAAGCAAAACGTTTGCTATTGTACTTGATTTCAGGTTTTATAATATTTGTATTTGCCGATGCCGATTCTATCATCCAAAACATCGCTACAACTGCAATAAAGGTTTTCTTGAGGTTCATTGTAACAATAATTAAAAAGTTCAACATCAAAGGCAAAACCAATATCATGCCAAACCCCTCAATTAAACTTAGATTTTTATCAACGTTTTTAAGTTTTTTTTCTATGATAAATAAGAGAATTAGGTCCACAATTCAAGTTCAGAATCGCTAATAAATTTAAATGAATAATTGGTCTCAAGCTCTCGCATTGCGTTAATAAAAGCTATCTTGGAGTAATTTTTCAAATCATCGACCGAAATTTCTTTTTCGATAATTTTATGTTTTGCAAGTAAAAATGTTCTTTTTGTACCTTTCAATAAATAAGTTTTTGGAGTAATCCAATTGGTTCCGTCCCACAAAGCTAAATTAGAATATGTCGCATCAGTCAATAATCCATTTTGAGCAATTATTACGTCATCAAAGCCTAAATTTTGTTCCATCAAATTGATAAAAACGTCTCTATCTTCGTATTTAAAACTGTATTTGATTGAATTATCCTCAACTATTTTAACTTTTTTTGGGTGTTTCAATTTGTAGGGAAAAAACTCAATTTTTTCAACTAAATCTGTGTAAGTAACCCTACAACGGTATAGTGCATCAGAGACTGAATCATCGATTTGGATTTCATTTTTCAAATCAAATTTTGGAGTCTTTCCAAATAGTCTCAAAACCGATTCTTCAATGCGTTGATTGTGATAGTCGAGATTGTAAAGCAGACGGTTTTGACATTTGATTGTCTCGAAAAGTAGGGACATATATTTTCTGAATCATTTCGTTATATTCTTTCTCGGCATCGCTCGCAAACGTAATTCCTCCTCCACTTTTAAAAAACATACCTTCTTCAGTTTGTTCAATAAATCGGATTAAAACCCCAGAGTCCAGACTTTCGCCGTCAAAAATACCAAATATTCCGGTGTAATAATTTCGATTTGCACTATTAGGCAGACAACTTTCAGCTTTTTTGATAATTTCAATTGTTTTGTCTTTGGGAGCTCCAGTTATAGAGCCTGCTGGAAGCATTTTAAATATAATTTCGCCCAATTTTTCTTTCCAATCTTTATCTAATAGCCCACTTACATTTGAACTAACTTGCAAAAGCTCATTGCTATCGTGTTTTTTAATTCGGTCAAGGAATCTAAACTTTTCTACCCAAACTTTCCTTGCAACCCTACTTACATCGTTTCTAATCAAATCTACAATTGTGGTATGCTCAAAAAGCTCCTTTTTGTCATTCAAAATTAGTAGTTCAGCCTTTGGTAGTGCTGCATCAATTGTTCCTTTCATCGGAAAAGAAGAAATAACTCCTTCGCGATTAATTTTCACAAAAGTTTCTGGCGAAAAACAGACAAATTGGTCTTTTACCCAAAGACGGTACTTGGCTTCGCTGATTTCAAAGATTTGTTCTAAACTTAAATTTGACCCAATTGGAGTTGAACACGTCAAGTTTGTCAGAAAACTATTTCCATGATGTATGTTTTTATAAACAAAATCAAAGGATTTTTTATATTCAGAAAATGAAATCGGATATTTATGGAGGATGATATTTGGGTGAAGTATTTGCTTTGAGTAAAATGTCTCGGAACTGAACCTGATAATAGTTTCATCAACCTCCTCGAGTGGTAAAATAATATTTTTATGGCAATCAAAATCAATAATGAAAATAAATGGACGAGCGTCGCCTCCAAAAAAATTCATCATTTTTACTGCACTTTCTTTTTCGTAACTTCTTATCAATTTCTAAAATAGTTGATACCATTAAGACGCAAAACTCGCAAAAAAGTTCAAAAAAATAAAAATACCACTCCTTGAATCAAAAAGTGGTATAACAATAGACCATGAAAATGTAATATAAA
>JALOLV010000151.1 GCA_025455785.1 Spirosomataceae bacterium
ACCGTATTCGGAGGCCCTTAATCCTGAAAACTTCAATCCAAAAACTGATACAGGTGTAAGTATTTATACAGCCGCAATTAAAGATTTAGATGATGCTGCCACAAATTTTGGTGCAAGGTCTCGTTCGGGTCTTGCGGCTGTAAATGATTTGTATTATGCTGGCAATGCCGATAACTGGCTCCGTGCTGCAAATACAATTAAGTTGAAAATGCTCTTGAATCGTCGTTTAGTGGATGCCGCAGGCTCTACTTCGGGTATAAATGCCCTGATTGCAGGTGGAAAATTGATTTCATCGAATGCACAGAACCTTGTATTTAGATTTGGTACTAACCAAGTAAACCCAGACAACCGCCACCCAAGATATGCAGGACAGTACTCACCAACAGGTGGTGGAGACTATCAGTCTAACCAATATATGGGCTTGATGTTCGATAGAAACGACCCACGTATCAGAATGTATTTTTACAGACAGACTGTCGTAAATACAAGAGACGTAAATGAGCTTCGTTGTATCACAAATGCTAAACCAAACCACTATGCTAACAGCGACTACTTCTGCTTGCCTACTACGGTTGGTTATTGGGGACGCGACCACCTAAGCAATGAGGGTATTCCACCAGATGGATTAAGAAGAACTGCTTGGGGTCTTTATCCAGCAGGTGGCTTATACGATAACGACGCAGGTCGCCCAGTATCTCTCGTTGCGGGTGCCTCTGGTGCGGGTTTACACCCAATCATGATGCAATCGTTTGTTGATTTCATGCTGGCAGAATCAGCCCTTACGCTAAGAACAACTGGCGACCCTAAAGCCTTGTTGGAGTCGGGTATCCGCAAATCAATGGCTGATGTGAGAGCTTATGCTTTATCTACATCAGAAGCTGGAAAAATCACAGGTTTTGAGGCCGATAAAGGTATAAACTGGACATCAGAAGTTAACAAATACGTTACTGCGGCTTTGGACGCTTACGATAAAGCAACTACAACTGCTGATAAATTAAACGTTATTGCTACAGAGTACTGGTTTGCTCTACACGGAAATGGTATTGAAGCATACAATATGTATCGCCGTACGGGTATGCCTCGTAACTTACAGCCAGCAATAGACCCTAATCCGGGCCAGTTTGTACGTTCATTCTATTATCCTATCGCGTTTATTACACGTAACTCAGCAGCAAAACAAAAAGCTAACGTAACAACGCCAGTTTTCTGGGATAACAATCCGGCAGGTTTATTGAAATAAGCCCCAAAGAATAAACTATTTATTAATTCAAAATTTGGAAATAATATGAAATACATAAAAAGTTATTCAATTCTTCTGGTTTTAGGGCTATTTATGATGGCTTGTGAAACCCAGATGGTTGATAAATTAGATGACTTCAACCTACCAAACGGTGGATATATGCGTACGGTAACTCCATTTCCTGTTAGTAATACAACTTGGAATGTTAGTAAAGCTAATATGGCTGGTACAAAAATGGAAGCTGTTCTGGAAGCCGTAACACCAAACGCTGGAGCGAATTTCGCATCTTACGAATTGGTGGTTAGACAAGTAGGCTCTAATAATGCTGTTTTGAAAGCAGATGCCCCGCTTAGAACATTACAAGCATCGCAGTTTACAAAAGATGCCCAAACTGGTTATCCAAGATTTACTCTTAGTATAACCGGTAAAGAGGCACAAGATGCACTCAGGCTAACCGATGCAGAAGTAGTTGTTGGTTCGAGATTTGAGGTCAGAGCTACTATGGTATTGACAGATGGTAAAAGATTCAATGCTTCAAATACTGGTGTAAACATCACTGGTGGAGCATTTTATAGTTCACCATTCTTCTACCGTGTAAATATCGTACAATAAGAATAAACGATATTTTATTTGAAAGAGCTGTTTCGTAAGAGACAGCTCTTTTTTTGTAATAAAATTACCTTAGAATCAAATTTATGAATCAAAATTTGGCATTTAGGCGAATTTATTCTAAGTTTAATCCTACGATGAATCATTAAAACTACTCTGTATTCATCATTCAACCTTAACACAGTGCATGAAAAAGAAATTACTATTAGGCTTCTTGCTTATCTTTTGCCAAGCCGTTTTTGTTATGGCACAAGGCAGGAGAATAACAGGAAGGGTTATTTCTGCCGAAGATAAAACTCCACTACCCGGAGTAACAGTACAAATCAAAAATTCTTCAAAAGGTACTCAAACAGATATTGAAGGTAATTTCGCTATTGAGATTACAAATAACAATACTACTCTCGTTTTTAGTTTGGTAGGCACAAATAGCCAAGAGGTAAAAGTCGGGAATCAAGCAGAGATAAATGTATCGCTGGTGGCCGATACCAAACAGCTTTCGGAGGTTGTAGTAACCGCCATTGGTATTCAGCGAGAAAAAAAAGCATTAGGTTATGCGGTATCTAATATAGAAGCCGAGCAGATTCAACAACGCTCCGAAAGTGATTTATTGCGGGCATTAAACGGAAAAGTTCCGGGTTTAGACATTAAAGCAGGCGGTGGTGCCCCGGGACAATCTACTCGAATCAATATCCGTGGTTTTTCGTCGTTCACAGGCAATACTCAACCTCTTTTCGTGGTCGATGGTGTTCCGTTCGATAATTCGGTTGATGCGACTGATAATTTTAATAGTAATACAGTTTATTCAAACCGAGCATTCGATATTGACCCCAATAACATAGAATCGATGACGATTTTGAAAGGTGCAGCGGCATCGGCTCTTTATGGCTCACGTGCAGCCAACGGGGTTGTGATTATCACGACAAAATCAGGTAGTAAACGTGCCAGAAAAGGATTAGAGATTACTTATAATGTTGGATATTCAAACGAAAAAATCTCTCAAACGCCCGATTATCAAGATAAATATTCGCAGGGCGTAAACCAAAACTACAATAATGGTGTAATCGGCAACTGGGGTTATCCATTTGCCAACTATGTCGATGAAATCAATAGGAAATATAGTACACTCTACATCCCAATTGATTCGGTGAATAATCCACTCGTGGTTAGGTATCCCGAATTATTTGCGGGTGTCTTGCCTGATAGAGTAAAGCTACAACCCTACGATATATTAGGGCAGTTTTTTAAGACGGGCTATCTATTAGAAAATAGCCTCAATATCACTTCGACAGGAGAACGCACAACATTAAATGCTACGGTTTCGAGAATGAATAATAAGGGAATCGTAGATAATATGAACGCATCAAGAACTTCAATTAGCTTAGGTGGTAATGCGATTTTGAATAATAAATTTACGGTTTCGGGGAGTGTAACCTACGTCAATACCGACCAGAAAAGTCCGCTTTCAGGAGCGAGTTTTGCCACTGACTACGGTTCGGGTAATGAAGGTTCGATATACGCTCGATTATTCTATCTACCACGAAATTATGACTTAATGGGACTACCATTCGAGAATCCTGTCGATGGTTCAAATATTTTCTATCGGGCTTCATTCGATAACCCTCTCTGGATTGTCAAATACAATCATTACTCCTCAAACGTCAACCGAGCCTTTGCCCAAATGGCGGTAACCTATGACCCTACTTCGTGGCTGAGCTTGACAATGAAGGGCGGAGTAAATGGTTATGGTGATTTTAGGAAGCAAAATGTTCGGGTTGGTAGCTCAATTATTCCGCAAGGAAATATGTACCACGATAACCGATTCAATATTGAGCAAGATTATAATTTTGTTATCTCGGTCAATAAAGATATCAACGATAAGTTTTTGTATCGTGGAATGATTGGAGGTAATATCAACGAGCGGTTCAAAAGATACGACTACACATTTGGGCAAAATTTCGTTGTACCAGACGTTTATACTCTGCAAAATACGCAGACTCAATTGGGGTATTCGGGTTCGGAAACTAAGCGAATCTTGGGTGTTTATACCGACATGACTTTTTCTTACAACGAATGGCTTAATTTTAACTTTACCGCCCGAAACGATTGGTCTTCTACCCTACCGATTGCCAATCGTAGCTATTTTTACCCCGGTGCAAGTGCTACTTTTGTTTTTACTGATGCTCTCGAATTACCCAGAAATATCCTGAATTTTGGTAAAATCAGAATGGCTTACGGAAAAGTTGGGCGAGATACAAATCCGTACTTGGTCAATACGACATTTAATGTACCAACCGCTTATACTGATTACAAAGGTCTTAAATACAATCAACTCACGACCCCAGATTTACTCTATAATCAACAGCTAAAGCCCGAGTTTTTGACCGAGGTAGAGGTAGGTTCAGAACTTCATTTTTTGAATGACCGAGTAGTTTTAGATGCTACTTACTATCATCGTAGTGGGACAAATCTGATTATTACGAATGCCGAATTACCCCGCTCATCGGGCTTTACAAATGCGGTTATCAATGCAGGTAGATTAGATAATAAAGGTTGGGAGATTGGGCTAAACTTGATTCCGGTAAAACTAAAAAATGGACTCGAATGGGATATTTACACGGCATTTACACGTAATCGCTCATTAGTGGTAGATGCTGGCCCGCTCGGCGAGGTCGTTTTGCCGTCTCCAGTTGGCGGAACCGTCAACACAATTCACCGAACGGGTTATGAATACGGTCAAATTTTCGGGATTGCCACTGCCAAAGACGAAAAAGGGAATTATTTGATTGATGAATCACAAGGCTGGATAATCAATCAGCCCGATGCTCAAATTATCGGAAATCCAAATCCAAGGTTTTTGCTAAATGTAACAAATACTATCAAATGGAAAGGTTTTAACCTTAGTTTTCTGATTGATTATCGTCATGGTGGACAAATGTATTCGGTTACAGCAGCATCTTTGTTTCTGCGAGGACAACTCAAAATTCAAGAAGACAGAGAAGCCATTCGGGTGATTCCGGGCGTTTATGGCGACCCACAAACCTACAAGCCAATTTTAGACGAAAAAGGTAATACCATCAAAAATACAACGGGTATTACGGCGTTCAACTACCATTTTTCAAACGGCTTTGGTGCTTATGGTGCCGATGAACTCAACGTTTATGACATTACAACAATCCGTTTGCGTGAGGTGTCTTTGGGATACACTATCCCGAAAAATATCCTAAAACGGACTCCTTTTGGGGCAGCTCGGCTTTCGGTTTCGGGGCGAAATCTTTGGTATTATGTGCCAAATATGCTCAAAGGGCTAAACCTCGACCCAGAGGTGCTTTCGGCAACGGCAGATTCAAACGTGCAAGGTTTCGATTTTGGGGCGGCTCCATCGGTTCGACGTCTGGGAGCAAATTTATCGTTATCATTCTGATTTTTTTCAGGCCAATCAAAAATGTATCCGATTATCATCTGACAGAAAGTTTTAAAAATGTATTTCAAAAAAATCATATACAAGGTCATTTTTTCGGTTGTGATAATCACGTGCATCAGTGCGTGTGAATTGACCAATCTAAATGTAAACATTGACCCAAATTCTCCGAGTAAAGCCGAGCCTCGGCTTCTCTTGCCATCGGCCCAAATCAACCTCGTAAGTTGGATGCAAAACTTGAATGCTGATGCCCACGGATTTGTAGGAATTTTATCGAGCAATGATAATTTTGGACTAAACAACACAACTTATAATAATGCTTGGGGAAATTTCTATACCAATGGAGGGAAAGACCTCGATGAACTAATAAAAGGAGCCGAAAGAGCAGGTAATTTGCCACATTATCTCGGAATCGGACAAACGATGAAAGCCTATTTCTTCGGGGTAATGGTCGATATGTTTGGCGATGTGCCGTACTCGGAGGCATTTGGCGGAAACCTGACTACTGCCAACAAAAACCCAAAGTTTGATAAAGATGTCGAGATTTACGAAGATTTGATAAAATTATGCGACCAAGCCATCAATAATCTGAGCAAATCGCAATTGGGTGGAATCTCGCGTGACCAAAGCGATATAATTTACGAGGGCGATATAAATAAATGGTTAAAATTGGCCAATACGGTCAAATTTCGGCTGTTAATCAATGCCCGCAGGGTACGACCAACCGCCAAAACAGAGATTGAAGCTACCATAAAGAAAGGTCTGATAAGTAATTCGTCCGAAAACTTTAAATTCACATTTAACTCACTTCGTACACCCGACGGTAGGCATCCGTGGGCTCAAAGTGCGTATTCGGGCGATAACCAATTCACCTATTTTCTGCATCAATTTATGGTAGAGATGATTGATAACGAAGACCCTCGTTTGCCCTATTATTTCCGCCGCCAGACAAGTCGAATCCTAAATCAAAACGACCCAACCGACAAAAGTACGACTCCGTGTATCGGTGTGAGCGGATGCACTTACGGGTATCTGATATTAAATCCGAAAATTGTTCGGAGGCTATTAGTCGAAAAAAATAAAGTTCCTGCCACTGTCGAAGACAACCTAAAAGCCATAACCGACGTATTTATTGCGTATCTCAATAACCAAAATGCCGTACAAACTATTTTGGTAAATACATTCAAATATACGCCTGAGCAGGCAAAATCTATCTACGAAGAATTTACGTGGCTGGCGGGTTATTTTGGACGAGATAGAGGAGATTTTTCGGGAGTTCCGCCCGATGCCAATATCCGCACTGCTCCCGGGGTTTATCCAGCCGGTGGGGTCTATGATGGTAGAGAGATTTTGGCAAGGTCGGCATCGGTCAATGAAGGTAAAGGGCAAGGGTATTTTCCGATGATTACTAATTGGCAAGTCAATTTTCTGAAAGCAGAGGCAATCTTGACACTGGGTATTGCGGGCGATGCACGCCAAGAATTAGAATCGGCGATGCGTTCACAAATGGCGGTTGTTGAGTCTGTTGCCATTGCCAATGATAACAAATCGCAACGCATAGATACCGCTTCTTTAGAAAAATACATAAGCAATATTTTGGATAGATTTGACAAAGCCACAACCAACGAGCAAAAACTCAATGTAGTACTCAAACAAGCGTGGTTTAGTAATTTTGGGAATGGTTTTGAGATTTACAATGCCTTTCGCCGAACGGGTTATCCGAATGATATTCAATTAAATGTGATGCGTCCGCCACGTCAATTTGCACTCAGGTTGCCGTATCCACAGCAAGAATTGACCTATAACCCAAATGCAGCGACTTACAAAGACGTGATTTTTGACCGTGATGCTATTTTTTGGGATATTCTAAAATATAAATTACCATTGTAAATAATCAAAAATGCGGATTATATACCTTTTTATAGTTTTTGTGGCTTTCAACTCTTGCCGAAACACCGACCTCAATCCTTACAAGGAGCCAGAGCCGGGAGTGCATGGCTACGGCGAAATTAAAAACAATACATTTGTTGAGGGGCGGATGTCGAGTTCGAGAGTAGATTTTGACTTTAGGTGGATTTCTCTTGATAAAAAAATCAACGTAAATCGGGTTGAATTTTATGTCTATTTTAACGAGCCATTCATTGATGCCGATGGCAACGCCGTGACGGCGAATCATGGCGGACTCGAACCTGCGGGCGGAAAAACTGCTCCTGAATTGGCCTATGCTGGATTGTTTAATCTCGAAACAAAAAGGTTTTCTATCACCGCAAACCAAATCTATAATCTCTACGCAGCGGCTACCTTTAAATACGATAAAAAAACAGAAACGATTCGTTGGCGATTATACGGTGATAATGGATTGGTTTATAGAAGTTGGTCGCCCGCAATCGAGAGCGGCGAATTTAGTGCCGGTGGCAACGGAGCCAATGGCAGTATCAGCTTTATGGTTCGGTAAATCAATGCACAATTAGCTTCGTAGAAATCGTAATATCTTGATAATCAATATTTTCCCCATCTTTTTGGTTCATTAATCTAAGCAGGAGATTAGCGGCAGTTTCGCCCATTTGATAAGCAAATTGTTCGACCGATGCAATCGGAGGATTATCCATAAAACCCGTAATGGGTAAATTAGCAAAACTCACAAAAAGAACATCTTTGTTTGGCACAACTCCACGCTCACGGCAGGCCTGCATAGCATAAAGTGCGACGTAGTCATTAAAACACAAAACCGCTTCTGGAACATCCTGAATATCAAGCAATTGATTCATTTTTCGGAAAGTATCTTCTTTCGACAAATCAGTTGTTTTGACGTAGCTTTGGGCAATTTTTAGGTTGAATTTCTCAATAGCAGTTAGGTAGCCATTGAGTCTCTCATCTGAGGCTTCAAGATTACTGGGGCCATTGATTAATGCGATTTTAGAGACTTTTTTATTGACCAAAAACTCAATTGCCTCAAAAGCACCCTCGGTAACACCACTGCGTACTTTGTGAGCAGTAAGATTTCGAGGAACTCGGTCAAAAAAAACAATCGGGATTCCGTAATTCTCTAACTCTTTAAAATGACCATAATGGTTTGTTTCACCAGAAACCGAAGCAATCACACCATCTACTCGGCTACTCAAAAAAGTTTTTAAGGCTTGCACTTCACGGTCAAATTTATCTCTCGACTGGCTTATCATCACACTGATTTTCTTATCGACGATAACATCTTCGATAGCCGTGATAACCATCGAAAAAAACTCCTCTGTCAGCGATGGAATCAATAATCCGATGGTATATGTCCGATTTTTTTTGAGTAAAATCGCCGCAGGATTCGGGACATAGTTTAGCTTTTTGGCAACCTCAAAAACCCGTTCACGTGTACGCAAGCCAATCCGTGGGTTATTTTGCAATGCCCTCGAAACCGTAGAAACAGCAATGTTTAGTTCCTTCGCAATCTCTTTAATGGTCGCTTGTTTTTTCTGCATGGTTCAATAATAATGCAAATGTTTGCAATAATCATATCGGGTTGTAAGACCTAAAATTAGTAAAAATCCACCATCAATTCTGCTAAGTTATTTAATATTATTGGTGAATAGTGTTAATTTCGGCTTTCAATAAAATTCAAGAATGACCAGTATATATAAAACGGCAGTTGAGCAAAAATTTAGAGAGATTTACCATCATTCACCCGAAATTACGGTAAGAGCACCCGGAAGAATCAATCTTATTGGCGAACATTTAGATTACAACAATGGGTATGTACTGCCTGCTGCTATTGATAAAGCTATCTACTTTGCGGTTTCAAAGAGTACAGATAAAAACTGTCGTTTCAATGCTTTAGACCTTTCAGATTCGCTCGAAATATCACTAAATAACCTTAAAAAAACCGATAAAGGCTGGGCAAACTACCTCATTGGTGTAGTTAGCGAGTTAATCAATGAAGATTATAAAATGGATGTTGGCGTAAACGTAGTTTTTGGCGGAGATGTACCACTCGGAGCGGGTTTGTCGTCGTCGGCGGCGGTTGAGTCAGGGATGGTTTTTGCACTAAATCAGCTTTTCGATTTAAAACTCAAGCCCTTTGAAATGGCCCTCATCGCCCAAAAATCAGAACATAATTTTGCCGGCGTAAATTGCGGAATTATGGATATGTTTGCGAGTATTCATGGCAGAAATGAATCGGTGATTCGTTTAGATTGTCGAGATTTGAGCTACGAGTATTTCCCATTTCATAGTGCTGATTATCAGATAGTTCTGTGCAATACTGGCGTAAAACATAACCTCGGAGATTCGGAATACAAAGTGCGAAGAAGGTGTTAGAATACTTCAAGATGCTTATCCACAAATAGAATCGCTCCGAGATGCGACCCCAATGATGCTCCGAAGCCAAGCTGATAAAATGAGCGATGTAGTTTATCGTCGCTGTAAGTATGTCATCGAAGAAATCAGTCGGGTCGAAGTAGCTTGCGAGGTTCTTTTGCAGGATGATTTGGTAACTTTTGGTCAAAAAATGTACGAAACCCACGATGGGCTTCAAAACGAATACGAGGTCAGTTGCGAAGAGTTAGATTTTTTAGTTGATATTACTCGCCAAGACGATAAAAGTTCAATCGCAAAATGGAGCATTACGAGGTCATTCTCACCGATGGCGTCGGGCAAATATAATTTTGTAGATTAATAAGTGGTATTCATCATAAACAACGCTGTCAGGGTTTTGAAACCCTGACAGCGTTAAACCAAGTAACCTTTATCATTATTCAACCTAAAAACTATGAAAACCCTATCTAAAATATTCATTTTGGGATTAATTTATAGTCAAATTTATGCCCAAAATCTCCAAAAAATCGAGCCAGTGAAGTTTTCGGATGTTACGATTACCGATTCATTCTGGAAACCCAAAATGGATAAAGTCGCAACCGCCACGCTTCAGGCTTGTATCGTACAAACCGAAATAAAGACACCCCGAATCCGAAACTTTGAAAAAGTGGCTCGTAAACAAGGTGAAAAACACGAAGGAATCTACTACGACGATTCGGATGTTTACAAAGCCATCGAAGCAATGGCGTATTCGATTGATAAGATTGCGGCGGCACAACTACCTGATGGTTATCTGAACACCTACTACACACTCAACGGACTACAAAACCGCTGGACGGATATGGAAAAGCACGAAGACTATTGTGCGGGGCATTTGTTTGAAGCGGCAGTGGCGTATTACAATACAACTGGCAAGCGTAAACTCCTCGATGTCGCCATCCGTTTTGCCAATCATATTGACGAGACCTTTCGCCTTGCCAATCGTCCGTGGGTTTCGGGGCATCAAGAAATCGAATTGGCACTCGTAAGGGCTTTGGCAAAGGTGTCATTTGGGACCAGTGGAAAGACCCAGCCTACTGCCAAGATGCCGTGCCAGTAAAAGACCAAAAAGAGATTACGGGTCATGCTGTGCGGGCGATGTATCTTTATACAGGAGCGGCAGACGTAGCCGTAAACAATGGCGATACTGGCTATATGAATGCAATGAAGACTGTTTGGGAGGATGTAATTCATCGAAATATGTATATCACAGGCGGCATTGGCTCGTCGGGTAGTAACGAAGGATTTAGCCAAGATTTTGATTTGCCCAACGAAAACGCTTACTGCGAAACTTGTGCTTCGGTCGGGATGGTTTTCTGGAATCAACGCATGAATGCCCTCACAGGCGAGAGTAAGTACATTGATATTCTCGAAAGAAGCCTTTACAATGGTGCATTAGATGGGCTTTCGCTCAGCGGCGACCGCTTTTTTTACGGCAATCCGTTAGCATCCATTGGTCGTCATGCTCGCCGTGAATGGTTCGGTACGGCTTGTTGCCCATCAAATATTGCTCGTTTGGTGGCTTCGCTCGGAGATTATATTTATGGTAAATCCGAAAACGGAATCTGGGTAAATCTTTTTGTGGGAAGCAGCACAAATATCAAATTAGGCAATACCGAAATCCCGACCAGCATCGAAACCAATTATCCATTAGACGGAAAAGTAAAAATTTCGATGAATCCCGCTAATAAAACTAAATATGCTCTACACATCAGAATCCCGAGCTGGACAACCAATGAGCCTGTTGCAGGCAATTTATACCGCTATCTTACTGATTATCAGTCGAATATCACATTTACAGTAAATGGCAAAAAAGTAGATTATAAAACCGATAAAGGTTATGCCATTATCGAAAGAGAATGGACAGCAGGCGATGTTGTGAGTTTTACTTTACCGATGGATGTACGCAAAGTAGTAGCTCGTGAAGAATTAAAACAAAATAACGAAAGAGTAGCTTTGCAGCGTGGACCATTGGTTTACTGTGTCGAAGGGGTTGATAATGACGGCAAAGCATGGGATTTTATATTGCCCGATAACGCCAAATTTACCGAAACAAACCAACAAGTATTGACAGAGCCTGTTGTGGCAATCCAAACAGATGCAACGACTTTTAAACCAACTACCGACGGGCAAGCCCTCAAACCTGAGAAAAAACGCATAACGGCGGTTCCGTACTATGTTTGGTGCAATCGTGGTAATACCCAAATGCAAGTTTGGCTACCCCGCAAAGTCAAGGATGTTATGTTGAATTATTGAAGTTTTTAGTATATTTGTTTGTAAAATATTTTATTTATGCCAATCCAAACATTGCAACAACCTGTAAAGAAGAATAAAAATGTGTTTACTCCCCAAGAGATTCATAAAATGGGGGGAATACAAAAGGTGTTGGATAAATTCAAGAAAAAAAGACAAAAACCAATAACAGACTTAGAATTTTCGGATTCAGATTGGAACAAAATGCTAAACCATATTGACTAATTCTATGATATTAGATACCAATATTTTAGTTCATCTCATCCGAAAACAACTCACACCACCCCAAGATTCTTTTTTGACTATTATTACAGTTGGAGAGATTAAATCACTTTCTCAGCAGTTCGATTGGGGAAAAAGTAAAATAGATATTTTAGAAGACTATATTTCTGAATTTCCGATACTCAATATCTCTTATGAAATGACCGATTTATATGCATATATTGATGTATATAGTCAAGGTAAGCATAAAAATCTGTTATTGCCCAAAGGAATTACAGCACGAAACATGGGAAAAAATGACTTATGGATTGCTACGATAGCCATGTTTTATCAAGAAGAATTATGCACAACAGATAATGATTTTGAGCATCTTATTCAGATTGGTCTTAAACTCAAAAAAAGTTTATAAAAGCTGTTTTATTCCAACTCAACACCTTTCTTTTTGAGATATTCGCCGATATTGAAACTAAACCCATCCATTATTTCAATATCACGGTTCCAATCAAAAGTCTCAATACGTTCTTTGGTTGCTACAATCACCACTTGTGCGGCAGTAAGTACCCAAAGAACTTTCTCTGTCCCAAAGTCAAGCAACTTACGAGTCTTGTTATAGATATAGCCTGTTTCGGTCATGTCTTCGAGTTCGGCATCAATGTCTATTTCAAAAACAATGGTAGGAGGAACATCTGCATATTTCTTTGATATTTTATCAGGCGTTAATAATTTAGGGTCATACAGGGCAATATCATTCGCTAAATTGCTGCGGTGATTGATATGAACACCTGATTCGCTCGAAAAAATATAAAATTGCTCATCTTCTATAAACGAATAAAGAACCTTATTCAGATAATAAATAATTAGTGATTGCAAACTACTTGCACCCATGATTTCTTCAAATGTTTTAGTACCTTTCAATACACTTCTATAATCTTTATAATAGAGGGGTTTTCCATCCATGATTTCATAGATAAGATACGAAGGCACTTTACGTGGAATCTTAGGTACTGGCTTTGGCTCGGCTAATGCTATCATCTTTTTTAGAAGCGTTTTTACAAATTTATAAAATTCTAAACGTAGTTTTTCATATTAATCATACTTCTTTCGATTATCGTGGTACAATTTGAGGATAAACGGCTGATTCGATTATGCCATCGGTTTGATATTTTTTTGATAAAACACGACCTTTGAGTTCTCAAAATGTTTCTGTTTTTAGAGATAAAGTAGAAACCTGAAAATCAATTTAAGATGAATTTATCAGAAAACGTCAAAGAAGGTTTACGCTCTATACAGGGCAATTTGCTCCGTACTGTTCTTACAGCACTTATCATCGCACTCGGTATTATGGCATTGGTCGGTATGCTTACCACCATCGACGGTATGCAGAGTTCGGTTGATAATAGTTTTTCGAGTCTCGGAGCAAACTCTTTTGACATCAAAGGGCCTCGGATGTTCCGACGACGCAGTGCAGGTGTGAGTGATAAAGATTATCCACCCATCGTTTATAGAGAAGCTAAACAATACAAAGAGTTTTTTCAAGGAAAAACAGCCGCAAATATTACGATTTATGCCAATGTTACAGGCATTGCCCAATTAAAATACGGCTCGCTCAAGACCAATCCCAATACCAGATTAATCGGTATTGACGAAAACTACATTAATATTAAAGGTTATAGATTGGTTTCGGGACGTGATGTTACAACGACCGACATCGAAATGACCAATAATGTAGTAATTTTAGCAAGTGAATTAGCTACGACTTTATTCCCGAAAGAAAGCCCTATTAACAAAGAGATTTCGATGCTCGGTCTTAAATTTAAAGTAATTGGCGTATTAGATAAAAAAGGTAGTATAAATGGTGGTGGCGACGACCGTGTAGCACTCGTTCCGCTCGAAACTGGCCGACAAATTGCAGGAGGAAGAACCCTTACTTTTGATATTACGACCTCAGTACCGAATATCTCGGATATGGACTACATAACCGGCGAAGCCGAAGCCGTGATGCGACGAGTTCGCAAAGACCAATTGGGCAAGCCAAGCTCTTTTGAAATAGAACGCTCGGATGCCTTCGCCAAAGATTTCGAGGAGATTTCGGGTTATTTACGGGTCGGAGGGTTTGGTATTGGCTTTATTACACTCATGGGAGCAGCCATTGCCCTGATGAACATTATGATGGTTTCGGTAACTGAACGTACCCGTGAAATCGGAATCAGAAAGGCATTGGGAGCAACTCCGCTAAAAATACGTTTACAATTCTTAATCGAGGCAATCGTAATCTGTATTTTGGGTGGAATCGGCGGAATCATCCTCGGAATCGCAGTCGGAAACGTTGTTTCGCAACTGATTAGCGAGAAAAGTAGCTTTATTGTACCGTGGGGATGGATGTCGCTCGGAATCACCGTTTGTGTTACAGTTGGCTTAATATCAGGTATTTATCCAGCCTACAAAGCCTCGAAACTCGACCCGATTGAGTCATTGAGATATGAATAAAAACCTCACCCCTGCCCCTCTCCAAGTGGAGAGGGGTCAATAAAAATTCTTATTCATATCTAAGATTTCTCTTCCCAAATCTGCACCAGATTCACAATTACCTCAACGGCTTTTTGCATATCTTGCACCGAAACCCATTCGAGTTTTGAATGAAAAGCGTGTTCGCCTGCAAAAATATTTGGGCAAGGTAAACCCATAAAAGATAGCCTCGAACCGTCGGTTCCGCCTCTGATACTTCTCAATTCAGGTTTTAACCCACTCCTTCTGATTGCTTCAATCGCATAATCTGTTACGTGCGGATAATCATCCAAAACCTCTTTCATGTTTCGGTATTGTTC
>JALOLV010000152.1 GCA_025455785.1 Spirosomataceae bacterium
CCCAATTCTTCTTCGATACGAAGCAATTGGTTGTATTTTGCCATACGGTCTGAGCGTGAAGCCGAACCAGTCTTGATTTGACCCGTGTTCAATGCCACCGCCAAGTCAGCAATCGTAGCATCTTCTGTTTCGCCCGAACGGTGCGACATAATCGACTTGTATTTGTTGCGGTGTGCCAAGTTTACGGCGTTGATGGTTTCGGTCAATGAGCCAATCTGGTTTACTTTTACCAAGATAGCATTGGCGATATTTTGGTCAATACCTTGTTGCAGACGCTTAACGTTTGTAACGAATAAGTCATCACCTACTAATTGACATTTTGTACCAACCAATTCGGTCAATTTTGCCCAACCAGCCCAATCGTCTTCGGCCATACCGTCTTCGATAGATTTGATTGGATATTTAGAAACCCACTCAGCCCAATACGCTGCCAACTCATCAGATGTCATTTTGCGGTTATCTGATTTATGGAAAGTGTAAAGGCCAGTTTTGGCATCATAAAGTTCTGAAACTGCCGCATCCATCGCAATGAATACATCTTCGCCAGCTTTGAAACCTGCTTTTTCGATAGCGATGAGTACCGTTTCGATAGCTTCTTCGTTCGATTGGATGTTCGGTGCAAATCCACCTTCGTCACCTACGTTTGTAGAATAACCTTTAGACTTCAATACTTTTTTCAAAGTATGGAAGATTTCAGTACCCATTCTCAACGAATCTGAGAAAGTATCTGCCTTAGCTGGCAATACCATAAACTCCTGAAAATCAATTGAGTTATCGGCATGAGCACCACCATTCATGATGTTCATCATTGGCACTGGCAGTGTGTTTGCACCTACACCACCCAAGTAGCGGTAAAGCGACAAACCAGCCTCTTGTGCAGCCGCTTTGGCAATTGCCAAAGATACACCCAAGATAGCGTTTGCACCTAATTTACCTTTATTGGCTGTGCCATCAAGCTCAATCATGATTTGGTCAATCAGGCTTTGCTCGAAAACCGAGCCGCCGATTAACTCAGGAGCAATCACTTCGTTTACGTTTTTAACGGCTTTCAAAACACCTTTACCGACATAAACATTTTTATCATCATCACGAAGTTCTACGGCTTCGTGGATACCTGTTGATGCTCCAGACGGAACAGCAGCACGGCCAAGAAAACCGTTTTCGGTCAATACATCAACTTCAACTGTAGGGTTACCTCTCGAATCGAGGATTTGACGGGCATGTACTTTTGCAATTTGGCTCATGAATCAATTATAATTAACGATTTTTTTTCTTGTTTAATACTTAGTAATTAGGTCTAAGGATTTTAAGGAAATTAACTCGTTGATGAAGTTCTGAAATTAGTTTTAAAAAACCTCAAAATATTGCAATTTCTAACACTATTTTGCTATTTTTGATGCAAAGTAAAAGAAAAAAATTGGAATAACAGCAGATGTATAGACGCAATCAAAGGGATTTTTGAACTCTACTTTGATATTTTTGATTAATTCTATAAGTTTGAAACATTAAAATTGAAATTATGTCGAATCGTAGCCAAATACAGACATCTGATGCACTGAATGAAACACAGTTGATGTTGTTGCGTTTATTTAGTAGAAAAATGGATGAAACCGAGACCAATGAAATCAGAGACTTGTTAATCAATCATTTGAATCAGAAATTGCAAAGAGAACTTGATATCGTTATTTCAGAAAAAGGCTATACACAAAAAGATTTTGACGAAATTTTGAATAATAGCCAGCGAACACCCAAACAATGAGAGTTGTAATAGATACCAACTGTCTGATTGCTTCTATACCATCGAAAAGTGAAGATTTTTGGCTTTATTTAGCTTTTATCAATAAAGATTTTATTTGGGTCGTAAGTACTGATATTTTGAATGAGTATCACGAAAAACTGAGCGAATTCTATAATAGTAAAACTGCTGATATTGTATTAGAAGTTTTACTTACTACACCAAATGTAGAGTTTACCGAACCTTTTTTTAAATGGGGATTAGTAGATAACGACCCCGATGATAATCGCAACGGCGAACCGTAAGTTTGCAGATTTGGCAATTTCTACCAATGCACAGTATTTAGTTTCAAACGATAGGCACTTTGACATCTTCAAAAAAATAGATTTTCCTCCGCTAAAAGTCATAAAATTAAAGCAATTCAAGAAAATTTTGGGTTTATAGAAAAAAGTTTTCCGAAATTTGCCCCATGAAAATCATAGAAGTTGGTAATAACAAAAAACTGCAGCGAGAATTTTTAGAATTCCCTGTCAGGCTTTACAAAGACAATCAGTACTGGATTCGTCCGCTCGACGAAGACCTCAATAAGATTTTTGACCCATCGCAAAACCCACTCAATAAAGGCGATAATTGCAAAAGATGGTTGGCAACGGATGATTCGGGAGAAGTACTCGGGCGGATTGCGGCGTTTGTCAATCACAATACTGCATTCAAAAACGAACAGCCTACGGGCGGAGTTGGATTCTTTGAATCTATTGATAATCAAGAAGTTGCGTTTGGGTTATTCGATACAGCCAAAGAGTTTTTGGTTTCGCAGGGCATGGAGGCGATGGATGGCCCGATTAATCTCGGTGAAAGAGACCGCCACTGGGGGCTACTCATTGACCCTTACGATTTGGAGCCAACCTACGGCATGGATTACCATTTACCGTATTATCGTACTTTTTTTGAAAGCTACGGATTCCAGAATTATTTTGAACAATATACTTTTTGGTTGCCGATACCAGAAGAAGAAGCCCGCAAGGTGGTGAATCCTGCTTTGTTTGAGCGTGCTTTCAGAATCTACGAAAACCCTGATTATCAGTTTATTCATATCAAAAAAAATCAACTTGATAAATTCGCCGAAGATTTCAGAATCATTTATAACAAGGCTTGGGCGAGTAATCTCGAAACGGGCGAAATGACTTTTGAGCGTGCCTCGGCATTGCTAAATCGGGTAAAACCGATTTTGGTTGAAGAGTTGATGTGGTTTGGGTATTATAAAGGCGAACCGATGTCGTTTTTTATTATGCTGCCCGAACTCAACCAAATTTTTAAGCACGTAAACGGCAAAATGAACTGGATTGGTAAATTGAAGTTTTTGTTTCATCAATTGCTGAAAACCAACCACAAAGCATCAGGAATAATTTTTGGGGTAATACCCGAATACCAAGGTCGTGGAATCGAGTCGGCGATTGCATTGTCGTTTTCACAGGCTTGCTGGAAACCCAATTTTCAGTACCGTGAATTAGAACTAAACTGGATTGCCGATTTCAACCCTCGGATGCTAAAAGTAACCCGAATCTTGGGTGCAAGGAAATACAAAACGTATGTAACATACAGGTATTTATTTGACCGCAGCAAAGAATTCAAACGCCACCCACCGATAAATTGATTTGAAAGTGATTGTTTGGGAGTTTGGCTATTTTCTAATCATACGAGTAAGTAAACATCCCAAACAATCAAACGGATTTCTATAATTTATCAATATTTAACCTAAGACCTGTACTCACTTGGGCATTCGGGAAAAACGGTAAAGGTAAGGCTTCGAGATAACCACCCGCATCTAAGAAAATCGCTAAATTTGGTTGATTAGGTAATTTGAGTTCAAATCCAGCCGTTGCAGTTGGTCCAAGCGAGAGCTTTCGCTCATTGCTCACACCAATATCTAATAATTTATAATGTTTACGAGAATTAATTTGTCCACCAAACCCATAATAAACATGAAAGTTGCCTTTGCGACCAACCTCTCTATGAAACAGATAGATTCCTTGAATCATCACTCCCGCTTGGCGGTATTCTCCTTTGTTGTACTTGCGTTGATGACCGTATAGAAAACCATAAGTCCCGAGGTTCACATCAAATGCCCTATCGCCATTTCTAAAGTATTTTCGGATATTCAATCCTAATGGTTCACCTACCCGAAAACCCACTGCCCAATTGTAATCGTATTGAGCGAAAGTATCCGAAAGTGAAATTATCATCAAAGCAAAAGTGATGATTGCGGTTAGTCGTTTCATTCTAAATGAAGTATTTTGTACGTTGTTTAGACAATTAAACGAATAATTGCCCCTATTTATTTAGAAAAAGTAGTTTTTAGCAAGTCTCTACTGGCAATCGTCTCAGATTTATGGATATCCACTGTAAAGAAAAATCATTAAAATCAAATCCCAATCAGCGAAATCGGTGATTTTTTTCAGTCTTCTTTCAATCCCTTACGAGCATTTAGGTATCCCTTTACAACGGTGAATGTCGTAACCGCCAAGAAGAAAATGATTATGTAGTGAACGTAATTGACAATCCAAGGGAATTTCTCACCAAAATAGAAGCCACCACCTACGAGTGTAATCGTCCAGATAGCTCCGCCTAAGACATTGAAAATCATAAATTTGTAGAAATCCATTTTTACGATTCCCGAAAGAATCGGAGCAAATGTGCGTACAACAGGCAAAAAGCGTGCAATCACAAGCGTCTGGCTGCCGTATTTATCAAAGTATTTGCGAGTACTTTCGATATGGCTTTTCTTGAAAAATAACGAATCGGGGCGGTTCTGAATCCTATCTCCAAAATATCTGCCCGAAATATAACCTACCAAAGACCCCAGCACCGATGCACCAAAAACGCAGAGCATCAAAAGTGAGATTGGAGCATTCAGTAATTTTGTTCCGCAGAAAACCCCCGAAAGAAAAAGCAGGTAATCGCCGGGTAAGAAAAAACCAAAAAACAATCCGTTTTCGATAAAAATAATCAGTGTTATAGCTATCAATCCGCCTGTGCGAATTATCTCTTCGGAGTTGAGTAAATAGTTAAAAAATTCTTGAATGCTCTCCATTTGGGGTTGAATCTGTGGCGTAAAGTTAGTACCTATTCTCTAAAACACAACATTAAGTTGATTTAAAGAGTTTCGGTTACCACTTAGTCGATGGCACATCAGCGTATTTTCTACCGGTTGTCAGTCCCAGATTTAAAAATATATTTGAAAGCATCGTAATGACTATATTTATCTCAACATTCCCTCGAAAACCTCCTAAAAAAAGGCTTATAGCACCGAGTCCAGTCGAGAAAATCAAGCAAAAAACCGAAATCGAAACATAGAGCTTTACGATTGGTTTGTCAGAAAAAAATACAGAAATTATAGCTGTAAAAATCAGCACGAGTAAGTAAATGGTTCCGAGTGTTATGAAATATTGATTTAAGTACGGAAATAAAACTACCAAAAAAAAGAGTATCGGTACTATAATATACGAAACAAAAATCTTTCGTAAAGTACTGCGGCTCAACACTTTGAAATTGGGAATTGTCTTCATCAAAAAAAACAGCAGCAAGCAAACAACATCAATCAAATTAAAGAAGAGTTCGAGATTTACTCTGAGGTTTTTATCTGAATAATAAAACTTTGGAATCAAATAGAGCGGAATAAAAAACCTGATTAGAATGAGTTTCAACGAAAAATCAATATCGCCTTTAAACGATTGATAAATCCAATAAATTAGCAATCCGCATTGCAGATATTTCAGTAGCAAAAAAACACTGTTTATTCCATACTTAAAATGAATCGTTACTTCTAAAATCAGCAGCAACGGTATCAAAATCTTTATGTATTTGGGCATTATAAATCTACTTAGTAAAGCTCAGGAGAGGTCAATTTGATGCACAAGATAAGTATAATTTGAGATTGTAATGTGAAGTTTTAAGTGATAATTCACGAATTTCAATATTAAATCACGATTTATTGAGTTTGGCGGTTACCACCTTATAATTTTAAGGGTCTTTTTTTGAGTTAAATCCTCGATTCGGAGAATGGTATTCGGCTCAATCACGTTGGTCAATATAGTTTTGGTGATATTTGCAGAATTCAGAACAAACGAATCCTGAAAAACAATTTGTTTGGTGTTGAGATTAATGAATGTCGTGCGTAATTGATTGTTTATGAGCGAATTACTGAATTTGAGTACAACATCCGATTTATTAGATGGAAGTACCATTACCGAAACCAAATTGCCATCGGCTGCGATTGGGCTAATCGCAAATTCGGCTTTGGCTACGCTGTCGGCTCGCTCAAAATTCCCATTACCATAGCCTAATTGAGTTGTCGGAGCATTAAACTGATGTCCCGATTTCCGAATACAAGTCAATACCTCGTTGGCTGTCAAGTGCGGATTTGCTTGCCAAAAACCAGCCGCCAAACCACTTATGAGCGGAGCCGAAAAAGACGTACCACTACTGCTACTCGGAGACCCCGAAGTATTGCAGAGTGCCGTACCACTCCCCACCGCCACTACATCGGGCTTGATGCGGCCATCGGCGGTATTGCCTCTCGAACTAAAACTGGCGTAATTGCCCGTTCTACTTACAGCCCCAACTGCCAAAACCGAATCGGCATCGGCGGGTGCGGTTATGATTCCCCACGAACTATTGCCTGAGTTCCCAGCCGAAATCACTACAACCATGCCTCGCTCGGCGGCCAAATCGGCGGCACGGGTACAAAGAGCGGTGTTACCATTCATTTGGGCAGTTGTATAATTATCCGCTGGATTATCGAATAAACTGTATCCCAAAGATGTATTGATAACATCGACTCCCAAACTATCGGCTCTCTCGGCGGCAAAAAGCCAATAGGCTTCTTCGACACGGGTCTCTGTGGCTACGTCTTCGGTACGAAAAAGGGCAAATTGAGCCTCAAATGCCGGTGCAATCATTTGGTTTGGTACATAACCCGCAATTGTACTCAAAACCGACGTACCGTGTCCGCCTTGCGTGTAAACAGTCTGGTCGTTATCCACAAAATCATAGACTTGTAGAATCCGATTATTGCTGACGAGATGTTGCAAACAAGCACTCGTATTAACATTCAGAAAACCATCATCGAGTACCGCAATCAACATTCCTTCGCCACGAAAACCCCTTTGGTGCATTTTATCGGCTCCAAGCATCAAAATCTGGGCATTAGCATCGCCATAATTAAGGGTTTCGGTATTTTCGATAGCAAATTTATCAAAAGTGTTGCGGCTACGAACTTGTTTGAGTGGTCGGTTAAATTCGATTCCTTTGACGAATGACAGATTAAGAATTTCATTTTTTTGAGCCTCGGTTGCTTCAATCAAAGCGGCATTCATCCACCGAGATTTATAAATGACAATTGCCCCAGTTTGTGTGATTGAGCTTAGATAAGAGGGATTAGGCGGGAGGTCGGTTTCGTTCAGCCGAATCCCTTGTTTAGAACGTCGGTCGATGGCTCTTTGAGATAAAAAATCAAGCGGCTGGTTGACCGAAAAAGGCGTTCCGTTTTTGTCTTTTAGTAATACCAAATAGCGGTATTTGGTTTGGGCAAATGCCGTAAAAGACAGGAAAACAAAGGCAAATCCAAATGAATGAGCGATTAGAATAAATTGCTTTTTGTTGAGATGTTTCATTTGGGTTTGTATTTATGTACCGTACTACTGTTAGATAAATTCGGCTAATTCGAGCCAGCGGAGTTCTTTTTCGCCGAGCGTTTCGGTTATGTCTTCTATCTCTTTTGCCCAAGTGGTTAATTCTTCAAAATTACCATTGCCCGAATTCAATTTTTCAATCAAATTTGCTTTTTTCAGAAAGTTTACGCTTTGCTTCGGTTGGCTGGGGCTTAGATTCGGGTTTTTCGTTTTGTGTTTCAACCTTTGTTGAGCCTTGAACTCCGGATTTTGAACTCTCATCGTCTTGTTCGTTTCTGAAATCGGTGTAATTGCCCGGAAAATCTTTGATTCGACCTTCGCCTTGAAAAACAAAGAGGTGGTCAACGATTTTATCCATAAAATAGCGGTCGTGCGATACCACCAGCAAGCAACCTTCGTAGCTTATCAAGAAGTCTTCGAGTACGTTGAGGGTTGCGATGTCCAAGTCGTTGGTAGGTTCATCCAAAATCAAAAAGTTAGGATTCCGAACCAAAATCTTGAGTAACTGCAAACGACGTTTTTCGCCCCCACTCAATTTGTTTACGTAAGTGTATTGCACCGCCGG